>RQOI01000252.1 GCA_003854995.1 Candidatus Zhuqueibacterota bacterium | reverse complement strand
CGTCCGCCAGGAACAAGGTTGGACGTTGCAGCGCACAACGGACGACGGCCAGACCTGGCACGCGCTTTGGGCGACAGGCTGGCAGCAGCCACCGCCGCCGCAAATCTTTTTCTCGCCCGAATTTGGCACAGATCGCACGGCCTTCATCTCTACCAAAGATTTGTACCGTTCCACTGACGGCGGCACAACATGGACCGCGGTATGGATAGGTCAGTGGAATAATTGGCGTTTTTCCCAGTTTTTTTTCTCGCCCGCCTTTGCCAGCGACCGCCGAGTGTATGTCAGTGTTGCATCGAGCTTATATATTTCCTCGGATGGCGGAGCGACATGGCACAAGGTCCTCTCTGCGCAGGATGACAAATTTTCGCCGTCCAAAGTGCTCTTTTCGTCCAATTTCGCTCGCGATCAAACCGTCTTTGTTATACGTCCACATCAAAATTACCGTTCCACCGATGGCGGCCAAACCTGGCGCAAGCTCGGCACCATCCCTTTCGATAGATGGGGGTTCCCCAAGCTCTTTTTCTCACCGGCTTTTGAAGACGATCAAACCTTCTATGCCGCGAGCAAATATAACCTATTCCGCTCTATTGCCGCCAGTGACACCTGGCAAGCTAGTACCATCAGCCAGCTCACCGAGTTTGAGATTATTGATGTCTTGTTTTCCCCCGCATTTGGTAGCGATCGGACGCTCTACATTCTGGCCAAACAGGCCCTGTACCGCTCCACCGACGGCGGCGAAACGTGGGATCGCTGGCAAGATCAAACGCTGCTCGATCGTTCTGTGACAGACAATTTCGAGACGGTCTGGCTCTCGCCGCTTTTGCAGGATGGCGGCTACCAACTGTTCATCAGCACCCAAAGCGGCCGGCTGGCGGCGTTGCGCCCGAAGACGATGGACTGGAAACCGGTGCAGATAGCCGCACCGTGGCCAACGCTTTTTCAGGGGCAGACGATAAACCGCGTTCTGGCCGCGTCCGATGGCAGCGTCTGGCTCGGCACGGCTCACACGGGCGTCGGCGTGACGACAGATCGTTTAGGGAGTAAAATAACGCTATGCAATTGATATGGTTAGGTCGCTCGAACTATAGATGGAGGCAACCCTGATGGAACAATCTTTATATTACCTGTCACAAAAGAACAAACTGCTCAAAGAACT
>RQOI01000251.1 GCA_003854995.1 Candidatus Zhuqueibacterota bacterium | reverse complement strand
GTTGAACAAAAATTCAGCACCTTCCGTGGTGAGATGAATGGCAAAAAAATGACAAACAATGAAATAGGCCAGATACTGAAAAAAGAAAAAAATTCGATGGCCAGAAAGCGCGCCTGGTTGGCCGGCAAACAGGTCGGCGCGCTCGTCGCAGCTGATGTGATCGAGCTGGCGCATCTGCGCAATGCCGGCGCCCAAAAACTCGGATTCGCCAATTTTCATGCCATGGCGCTCGCGGCATCGGAGCAAAATGTCGATGAGCTGGACAAGATATTCGCTGATCTGGAAGAACTGACGGCCGCGCCGTTCGCGAATCTGAAGAGCGAACTGGACGCTCTTTTAGCGGACGCTTATGGAATCGGAGTGAGCGAACTGATGCCATGGCACTATCATGATCTGTTCTTTCAAGAACCGCCGCTGGTCTCCTCGATCGATCTGGATTCCTATTATGCTGACCACAATATCGTGGAGCTGGCTAAACAGTTCTATGCCGGCCTTGACATGGATGTCGAATCGATTCTCGAGAACAGCGACCTGTACGAGCGCGAGAACAAGAATCCGCACGCCTTTTGTACGGACATTGATCGCGAAGGCGACGTGCGCATTTTGTGCAACATTGAAAATAACGAGCGCTGGATGGAGACTTTGCTGCACGAGCTCGGGCACGCCGTCTATGACAAGTATCAGGACCCGGCGCTGCCATTCATTCTGCGCGAGCCGGCGTCGGCTTTCACCACCGAGGCCATCGCCATGTTTTTCGGCCGGTTGAGCTGCAACGCGGACTGGATGCAGCGGATGCTCGATCTCGATGATTCTGCAAGAGATCGAATCGCGCAGGTTTCCGGAAAGCACATACAGCTCAAACAGCTCATCTTTGCGCGCTGGGCTATGGTGATGTATCATTTCGAAAAACAGCTCTATCAGGATCCCGATCAAGATCTGAATGGCTTGTGGTGGCAGCTGGTTGAGCGATTTCAAATGGTGCGAAAGCCTACTGAACGCGATGAGCCCGACTGGGCGGCGAAAATCCACGTGGCCTTGTATCCTGCTTATTATCATAACTATATGCTGGGCGAGCTGTTTGCCTCCCAGTTGCATCATTATATCGTCCACAATATTCTGAACAGCGATTCTGACGACGGCGTGAGTTATATAGACCAGGTTAAAGTCGGTAATTATCTGAAAGAAAAAGTCTTTCGCCCCGGCAAGTCGGCGCCGTGGTCTGCGATGATCGCAAATGCCACGAGTGAGCCGCTCACAGCCGCCTATTTTGTTCAGCAATTTGTGAACAGGTGAAGAACAGCGACGAATCGTACGGAACGCTATGGAACGATGGAATCTTGTCAAAAAGCTCAAGGATGATACCACAGTCTATCGGAATCCTTTCACCGGCACAGAATCGTGGACCATACCGGAGCGAAAGCATCGGCCATTCTATGCGAAAATTGTGCCGCCGGACGAATTGCAGCCTCGGTTGCCGGAGAATTATTGCGCTTTCTGTGCTGCCAACTATATCAAAACGACGCCGGAGAAGACGAGAATTGAACTCTTGGATGGCCAGTGGATTCTCATCGATGCACCCGATCCGGAACACATCTTTTCGAAAACCGCTGAATTCAGACGCATCGGCAATCTATACGAAATATTCTCGACCAGCTACTGGACGTGCAATTATGGCTATCAGCTGTCAGCTGAAAACAGAAAAAGAGCGAGTGATTATCTCGCGAATCCAAAGGGTCGAGAGCATATAAATTCTTTGCTCAGCGCGACTGTGCATCACGCCGGCGTGCAGAATCCCATCGATGCGGCTAGAGTCATTGACGCATTTTTCGGCGGCGCACACGAGTTGATCATTCCGCGTCGTCACTACATTGAGGACGCCAGGCAGACGAATCAGCTCTGTTCGACCGGCGTCCTGACGCCGGAGGAGCACTTGCACTACTTACGGCTCACCTGCTTTGCGGCTGAGGATATTTACGCGCACAATTCTTTTCTGACCTTCATCGGCGTCTACACAAACTGGCGACATGACGCCGGCGCCACTTTCGAACATTTGCATCGTCAGGTCATTGGACTCGATCGTTATGGCTATGCACTGAAGAATGGCATCAGCATGGCCGCGCAGGACGCCGGCGTCTACCAGGACTATGTCGCCTATGTCGCTTTGCAGCAAAACCTGTTTCTGTGCGAGAATGAGCATGCCATCGCATTTGCCGATATCGGGCATCCCTTTGCCACGGTGGCGATCTATTCCAAGTCGCCGCAGCCGCTGCCCTGGGCGCACACGCCGGCGGAATTGCGGGGCATGTCCGACGTCATCCATGCTGTGCACGCTGCCTTTGGTGCTGAGGAGGCGGTCAACGAAGAGTGGTATTATCAGCCGCGCGACACCACCATTCGGATACCGTGGCACGT
>RQOI01000250.1 GCA_003854995.1 Candidatus Zhuqueibacterota bacterium | reverse complement strand
GTCTGCTATTTGCTAACTTTGAATCCGAGCAGCGTCACATCATCTTCATATTTCGCACCGCTGTTGCAGGACAGGCCATAACAGTAAATGTCCTCCAGCAAGGTTTCGATTGGTTCATCCAGCCGCTGTCGGATGAGCGCGATGAGTTGATCGAGTTCTTTGCCAAGAAAAGTGCGACCGATCGATTCGATAATTGCATCAGTATACAATATCACCACATCTCCCGCCTGCAGAATGATCGATCCTTGACCGTATTCTATGAATCCATGGTCAAAGATGCCGACGAGCGATCCTTCAGTTCTCAGCGGAATGATCTGCTCAGTAAAAGGTCGGATGAGCAGCGCCGGGGGATGGCCAGCCTGGGTGAATATCAGTTTCCGCGACAATTGATCATAAATCATATAAAACATGGTGGCAAACGTTCCTGCCGGCATTTTGCCGACTATTCTTTTATTGGTCTCTTCAATGACCTCGCACGTCGAATAGACCCCGACTGCTGAATTCTTAAAGACCGTCGACGACATAAAAGTCAGCAACGCCGCTGGAATCCCATGTCCGGTTACATCCGCAATGAGGAATCCATAGGTCGATTCATTCAACTTTATGACATCATAAAAATCACCGCCAATTTGCGCCAGCGGCACAAATTTCGATGCGATCTGAATATATTCAGATGGTGGCAATGGCGGCGGCAAGATGGCTTCCTGCACGTGTTGAGCCTGCGCAAGCTCGATGTTCATATCCGTTTGAAATTTCTGCAGGACAGTATTCGTCCGCTCAAGACTCTCTCTCGTATCTTTCAGCTCGGTGATATCAGACTGTACGCCGACAAAATGTATGATCTTGCCGCTGCCATCGCGCAGGGGCGCAATACTGAGGCGATTCCAGAATCGGGAGCCGTCTTTCCGATAATTTAAAATATCCACTCTGCAGTCGACACCCTGACGAAGAGCTCTTCGGATAGAGTCAATCGCTGCCGGATCCGTCCCCTCACCTTGGAGGAAATGACAGTTTTTGCCGATAATTTCTTGCCGCGAGTAACCGGTCAAGCGTTCAAATCCTTCATTGGCATAAATGATCGGATTATTCGGGGCAATCGCATCACTGATGACGATACCTTCGTTTATCTTGTCTGTTGCATAAGCGACGAGTCGCAGGAAATCGGTCTTTTTTTCCTCGGAAAGAGCGCTGAGCATGTCCGATAAAATGGCCATAGCAGAATTCACCGTAAATTTTTTCAATTTACAAAGGCAGCGCGAGATACGCAAGGCCAAACAGCCCTGTAAAATTATTTATTCCCGCCGAACTTTTGCTTGCAAGAGTGCGCACATCTTTATAACATATAGAAGTGAGAACCTCATGACAACAATCCAAGCAGGAGATATCGAATGAGAACAGATCAGGTCAATCGGCGACGTTTTCTCAAAAGCGCTGCACTCGGTTCAGCCGCTTTTCTCATATCAGCCCACCCATCATGCGGATCGCGGCACAAAAAAACCAACATCCTGTTCATTTTCACGGACGATCATGCCTTTCAGGCCATCAGCGCCTATGGTTCGGATCGCAACAAGACGCCGCACATCGATCGCATTGCGAACGAGGGCGTCCTGTTCACCAATTGCTGCGTGACCAATTCCATTTGCGCGCCGTCGCGCGCGGTCATCCAGACCGGCAAGCACAGCCATCTCAACGGCGTTTACGATAACGTGCAAAAATTCGACACTGCGCAACAGACGTTCCCCAAGCTCATGCGAGCCGCCGGCTATGAGACCGCCATGATCGGCAAGTGGCATCTGAAAGCGGATCCCGACTATTTTGACTATTGGCAGGTGCTGCCCGGCCAGGGACACTACTATAATCCCGATTTTCGCACCGTGAACGGCTCAATCAGGGAAGAGGGCTATGTGACCGAGATCATCACCGACAAGGCGCTCGACTGGCTGAAAAACAAGCGCGATCCGGGCAAACCGTTCCTGCTGATGTTGCAGCACAAGGCGCCGCACCGCGAATGGTCGCCGAACCTCAAGGACATCAATATGTACGACGACATCGACATGCCGGAGCCGGCGACGCTGTTCGACGATTATTCGGGCCGAAGCTCGGCCGCCAGGATGCAGGAGATGGAAATCGATCGCCACATGACGCTGAACACTGACCTCAAGGTGTGGGATGAAGATCCGAACGCCCAGGAGGCCCAGTTCAGGGACCGCCTGACGCCCGCGCAGCTGGAAAAATGGCAGGCGGGCTATGCGGACGAAAATCGCGCCTTTCGCGCCGCCAATCTGCAGGGCAGAGACCTGGTGCGCTGGAAGTACCAGCGCTACGTCAAAGACTATCTCCGCTGCATCCACTCCGTGGATGAGAACATTGGCCGCGTGCTCGCCTATCTCGACGAGTCCGGCCTGGCGAAAGACACTGTCGTCATCTACTCCTCTGACCAGGGCTTTTATCTGGGCGAGCACGGCTGGTTCGACAAACGCTGGATGTACCAGGAATCCTTCAAGACGCCGCTCATCGTGCGCTGGCCGGGCGTGACAGAGCCGGGAACGAGGAGCGACGCGCTCGTCTCCAACCTCGATTTTGCCGAGACCTTTCTCGACATCGCCGGCGTCCCGATCCCGGCCGACATGCAGGGCCGCAGCCTGGCGCCGCTGCTGCGGGGCAGAAAACCGGCGAACTGGTGCACTAGCGTCTACTATCACTATTACGAATATCCTGCCGTGCACATGGTCAACAAGCATGAGGGCGTCTACGACGGCCGCTTCAAACTGATGCATTTCTACGAACTGGACGAATGGGAACTGTACGACCTGCAGAACGACCCGCAGGAGCTGCGCAGCGTCTACGGCGATCCGGCCTATGCCGCCGAGGTGCAGCGGCTGACAGCAGAGCTGGAGAGACTGAAAGCGCAGTATCAAGTGCCGGCGGAACGGACCTATGAGTATGGAAAATGAATAGTGGCAAATGATCCATGTCCGACATTTTTCCATCAGGACCTCGGCGCGGCCTTTAGCCGCAACCCCAAAAAAGAGAACACGAATTTGTGGAAATTCGTTTAGTCTTTTTTTGACTCTAAACTTTGCTCAAAAAAACAATGTTGTAGATTTGTAATACAGAGGAAAAACAGATGTTCTTTTCTTCCACAATGATACCTGGATTGAACGTGATAGACAAAAGTTTTTTTGGCTCTATAACGGATCGAGTGGCCGATAATTTATTAAACCACAGAGAACTAAGTTCACAGAGATATAAAAAGTTGAGTACTCTTCAGCCCTTTTTACATATCCTCTCTTCAAGCATCTGCTCATTAAAAGGGCAAAAGATGATCATTGTGAGTAGTT
Organism: Candidatus Zhuqueibacterota bacterium; assembly: GCA_003854995.1. Classification (GTDB taxonomy): domain Bacteria; phylum Zhuqueibacterota; class Zhuqueibacteria; order Residuimicrobiales; family Krinioviventaceae; genus Kriniovivens. The sequence continues at coordinate 118 of RQOI01000250.1, read as the reverse complement.
TATAAGCAGATGCAATTTTAGCATTGGTTTATTTTCATCAACATTGAATAGATCGAAATGACATATGACTTTCTCTGTGTTCTCGGCGGCCTCGGTGGTTTGGATATTTTGGGTTGCG
>RQOI01000249.1 GCA_003854995.1 Candidatus Zhuqueibacterota bacterium | reverse complement strand
GTCAATCCAGGTCTGCAAATGGGCTTTGAAGACAGGGGAGAGGAGGGTCACGCTCAGTTGCCGTCGCTGCACCGCTTCAGGGCCTTCATAGGTCGCTTCGAGCTGCATGTCCATCCACTTCTGCCCGAGAAATCCCGGACAGTCTTCGGTGATGCCATAGCCACCCATGAGACTGACCGCCTCGCGCATGACCGACGCGCCCTGGCCGGTGTTCCACAGTTTCACCGCAGGACAGAGCACGTTGGCAAGGGCATCGACAGCGATATATTTGACAATGACATCGTTGTTCAATTCTTTCCATCGGGCCGTCGGTTCGCCGGCGGCTTGCAGATGAATGTACTCGATCGCGTCCGCTTCTCTGGCTTTCAGCGCCTTGAATTCAGCGCGACCGCGAATGTCCTGTGCGGCGTAGAGGCTCATTTTTTCCGCCTCCAGGGGCGCCAGCTCGTCAAAAATGCGCGCGCCGGCAAATCCAAAGGAAGCGGCCGCTTCTCCCATCGCCCAGATGGCGGCTGTGCGGTGCAGGGCGTCATCTTTTTGCTGGATGCCGAGCTCGTAGCGGGGCGAGCCCGGTTCGAGCTCACCGCCGCGGAAGCGGCCTCTCTGGTAACGGATGAGCGGCTCGATCGCCGACAGCAACTTGGCTGCGCTCATCAATCCGACAGTGACGCGCGTCCGTTTAAAGACGGCGTCGATAATTTCGCTGTGGCTGAAATTCGGCACAATCACACCGTCCTGGATATTGTAGCCGCCGATGATTCGATGCGCCGGCACGCGCTGGTTGATGATGGGATCGCGCGTCGATGACAACTGATGGACGAGCTTGCGCGTCGGTGCACCGCGATCAAACGACCCAGGATCATCTTCGTGCACGATGATCATGCAAGTGCCTTTGATACGATCGTCGTCGCTCTCGACCGCCGCACAAATGAAATTGGCAAAATCCATATTGGTGATGAAACGGCCGCGCTTGTTGACCTGCAGCAGGGGCTCCTGCCCTTCTCGCCACTCTGCAATTCGCAGTGTGCCGCTGAGCATACCTGTTTCGACGCCGACATAGGGGAGAGGTTCGGTCAATCCAAATGCGCCGCGCAGGATTTTGCGAGTCGCATCCGCTTGCGGCGCTGCGCCGCTCATATAAAAGGCCTTCTGCTCAGCAGTGCCGCGTTCATGAATGGGTTCCAGCGCCAGGTTGCCCGCCAGGCTGGCCGTCGCGGCGCCGCCGTCCACCCAGGAGAGTTCGAACGCCGCAATCGCCAGGGCCAGGTTTTTCGGACCGGCGATGTAGCCGCCATATTCGGGTTCCATGAACAGGGTTGTTATGCCGGATTCATCAAAGACGCGCAATAAATTATCTTTTTCGGCCGTCCATTCGTGTGAGTTGCGCGCGCCATTGGCGACGGCGTGCGCGACAGGCCCGCGCGCCACAGCGCGCACAGATTGCACCAGCATCTGCAAATCGAATCGATCAGAGTAACGCCACATCATGCTTCGAATATCATCACCTGGTAATGTGCGCAACGTTTCCATGCAAACCTCTCTATGACGTCAAATTCCTGTTTTCCGATTGACTGAAGATCATTCAATATCATCCGCAAATATACTGGCTTGCCACTTAAATTACAAGCTAAAAATCGATTCACATGAATCGGTATTTATTTCTTGTGTAATAGCTTAAAAGTGCGTAGATTTATCTCTTTAGAATTGGCAAAACTTTCATCACAGACTGATGATCAACTATTCATTTATTGAAAGGTCTGCAATGAATGAAAAACGAATGACCCCGTACAGCGATAAGGAGCTCGAACACTTTAAAGCGCTCATTCTGGAAAAGAAGAGTGAGGCTGAGAAGGAGATTGAATTGCTCAAGGGTCAGATTTCACAAGATAATCGTGGTGAGCTCGACAATGATTCCGGCTATTCTTTTCACATTGCTGATTCTGCAGCGGTCGCCACGGGACGCGAAAATATCTATATCATGATCGATCGACAACAAAAATTGATCAGCTATCTGGATCGTGCTCTCGTGCGCATCGAGCAAAAAACATATGGCATCTGTCGGGTGACCGGCAAAAAGATTCCCAAAGAACGGCTGGAGGCCATCCCGCACACCGAGTTGTCTGTCGAAGGCAAGATCGAGGAACAGCACGGCCGTCGACGCTGACGAACGCGCCTCAAAGGATCCATCTTTTGAGGCTTTTTTATTCTCACCCGTTGCTTCTTTAAATTTCTTTGAAAAAATGGTTTATTTTTATATTTTTGTTTCGCTTGACCGCTGCAATCCCTCAAATGGGATTTGTATGCGACAGCTCTCCCCGTCATTGGGTTCTGTTTTGCATGGAGAGGAGCCGTTTTATGAATGATACAAAGAGCAAGAGAATTCTGGGAAGCGTCATTATCCTGGTGGGTTTGTTCGCCCTGTTGATCAACACTCATCTGCTGCATGGAGTCAGGAACCTCCTGGGCGGCGCAGTGCTGTTGACCGGTGCACTGTTCTTTTTCAGCCTCTATAAAAACGATCGCTCCAAATGGTGGCCATTGCTACCGGCCGCCCTGCTGGCGGTTTTGGGCGTCGGCGTGATTTTTGACAGCTATGTCGCAAATGCTTCCGATTTCTTCGGCGCTGCTTTTATGTACACCCTGTTCGCCATCTTTGCGTTTGTCTTTGCGCGGGATCGGGCTGATTGGTGGGCGATCATACCCGCCGGCGCCTGCTTCACGATCGGCACCGTCGTTCTCGTCGATTCGTTAGCCCTGCTTGATACAGATCTGAAGGGCGTCATTTTCTTTCTTGGCCTGGGTCTGACTTTTCTCTATTTGTGGAGCCTGCGCGCTGAGGTTCGCGCGGTCGGTTGGGCCATCTGGCCGGCCGGCGCCCTGCTCGGTCTGGCAGTGTTGATTTATGCGGATCAGACAGACTGGCTGCGCGACGAGCTCATATTTCCCTTGCTCGTCATTCTGGTCGGCGTGATCATCATTCTCAACGGTGCGCGAAAAACGAGATGAATGAATTCTATCACTTATTGCCCGCCGTGGATGCGCTCTTGTCGCATCCGACCGTTGCACCGCTCCTGAGCATCTACCAGCGGGATGTCGTGCGGCGACGCTGTCGCTCGGTTCTTGATGAGATCCGTCAGCACATTGCGCAAGGCACTGCCGAGCGGATCAGCTCAAAGGAAGAGATGGCGGACGCGGTTGCGCGGCTGGTGGTCGCGCGCATAAAAGCCGATTTCGCCCCGAGTCTGCGGCCAGTCATCAACGCCACCGGCATCATCCTGCACACGGGACTGGGTCGCGCGCCGCTGGCGCGAGCCGCGCAGGAAAATGTGCAGCGCATCATGGCCGGCTATGCGAACATTGAACTGGAGATGACGTCCGGCAAGCGGGGCGAGCGCATCGACCATGTCCGTCAGCTGCTGACAGAGCTCACCGGCGCTGAGGACGCCCTGCTGGTCAACAACAACGCCGCCGCAGTGCTGCTGGCGCTCAACACCCTCGCCGCCGGACGCGAGGCCATCATTTCCCGCGGCCAATTGGTCGAAATCGGCGGCTCGTTTCGCATCCCGGATGTCATGCAGAAGAGCGGCGTGCTCATGCGCGAGGTCGGCACGACCAATAGAACCAAGCTGTCCGATTATGCCGATGCGATCGATGAAAAGACGGCGGCCATCATCGTGGCGCACACTTCAAACTATCGCGTCCTGGGCTTCACGGCGCAGGTGGCGCTGCCAGACATTGTGACGCTGGCGCATCAGCACCATCTGCCGGTGCTGCACGATCTCGGCGCCGGCGTGCTGCTCGATTTTCGCGATCTGGGACTCCCCTATGAGCCGCTGGTGCAGGACAGCATCGCTGCCGGCGTCGATGTGATCACCTTCAGCGGCGATAAAGTGCTGGGCGGCCCGCAGGCCGGACTCATCGTCGGGGTAAAAGCGTGGCTGAGCCGAATCCAGCAAAATCCCATCATGCGCGCGGTGCGCTGCGACAAGCTGATCTACGCGGCCATGCAAGCGACGCTCCAGCTCTATTTTAAAAACGATCTGCTGCAGGAGCATGCTGTGCTGAAAATGTTGGCCGAATCGGTTGATGAGGTGCAAAAGCGCGCTGCAGAAATTTTGCGCCAGCTCGCACCGCAGATCGCGGGACGATTCGATATCGGCATCGAGCCGTGCCAGGGACAATTCGGCAGCGGCGCCCTGCCGCTGGAAAAGCTGCCCAGCGTGGCCCTCGTGCTGACCCCGCACGCTACGACGGCCGATGAACTGGCGCAACGATTGCGGTCCGGGAGCACGCCGGTCGTCGGCTATATCCAGGACGATCGGGTGTGGTTGGACTGCCGCACGATCCTGGCTGAAGAAGGAAAAGAGGTTGCGGCGACGCTCAATGGCCTCGCTTGAAAATGAGGTTCCTCC
>RQOI01000248.1 GCA_003854995.1 Candidatus Zhuqueibacterota bacterium | reverse complement strand
ATTTATATCGGCGCCTGTGTCGAATTATACAAAATTTCGAAAAATGAAATCTGGCATGGCCGAGCAATAAAAACAGCAGATAATGCGATTGCTGCTTTGAGTGGAAATTTCAATATATTGAAGGATGAAGGCACAGGTGATGGCGGGCTGTTCAAAGGCATTTTTGTTCGTTATTTAAAGTATCTTGCAGACCAATCCTTTGTTGATAAAAACAAAAGTGATGTCTACAAATCAGTTATCAAAAGTAATTCTGCGAGATTATGGGATTTGGGAAAATCGCCTTCATTTCCATATACTTTTAATCATGATTGGAATCAAAGCCCGGCTGGCGAAATCGATCTATCGGTACAGCTTAGCGGAGTCTTTCTTATGGAAGCACGCGCTGGTATCGAGGACTGAAAACATCATTGACGTATTGCTTAGATCCTTCGATTTCACGATTAAAACAGCCACCGAACTGCAAACAGCGAAAGCGGATATTCTCATCAAACCTGATCTCGCGGAATTTAATATGACCGACATTGGTCAAGTGGATGACCTCATTGAAATGGGCTACCTGGCGGCGAATAAAATTTTACAGAAAGTAACGTAATATCACCCAAGACAAATAACGATTCAGATTTTCAGGATCAGAGCGTAAGCGGCCGAGGCCGTCGCCGCCACGCTGGGTGAACACGGACTGGCAGATGCCATTTGAGGACACATGGATTCTTCCATCATCACTGTTCTGATCATCCTCATCGCGACCATGGCGATGCTCATCTTCGAGCTCGTCCGCATGGATGTCGCCGCGCTTCTCTGCATGCTGGCCCTGGGATGGAGCGGCGTGCTGACGCCGCAGGAAGCGATCTCCGGCTTTGCGAGCAATGCGGTCATTGCCATGATGGCGGTCATGATTTTGGGACAGGGCATCGCAAAGACCGGCATCATGGATCGGTTCGCACGAGCTGTTCTGCAAAGGGTGGGATCGAGCCGATCGCGCATCATCGGGCTCATGTCTTTGTCCGTTGGACTGCTGTCCGGATTCATCCAGAACATCGGCGCGGCAGCGCTCTTTTTACCGGGCATTCTCAATATCGCGCGTCGGGGAAAAATCCCGGCCTCGGCTTTGATCATGCCGATAGGTTTTGCCGCTATTCTGGGCGGCACGTTGACCATGGTGGGTTCTGGCCCGCTCATTTTGATCAATGATCTGCTTCGCAACGCCGACATGGCGCCTTATGGATTGTTCAGCGTCACGCCAGTGGGGCTCCTGCTGCTGCTGAGCGGCGTTGTTTTCTTTGGCGCGTTCGGCAGATTTGTCCTGCCAGACTCGCCATGGTCGGGCGGATCGATTTCAGATCAGGAGAAGCTCATCGCTGCTCTGCAATTGCCGCAGCACATCTGGCATTTCACCGTTCCGCAGAACAGCGCCCTGATCAATAAGACCACCGAACAATCGGGCGCCTGGCGAGATTTCAATCTGCACATTCTCGGTCTCTGTCAGGACAAAGAGGTGGAATACGCGCCCTGGCGAGAGCGGAAATTCGAGGCCGGCCAGATGCTGGCGCTCCTGGGCGCGCAAGGAGATGCGAACAAGTTCGCCGCCACCTATGACCTCATCCCGCAGGTGCAAGCGGCCCGCCTCGCCAGTCTCCTGGATCCTGATAAATCGGGTTTTGCCGAGGTCATCATTCCGCCCCGATCGGCAATGGTCGATCAGACCATTCGCCAGTTTTCGCTTCGCAAACGCTACGCGGTGGAGCCGGTCATGCTCTTCACCAGAGGCGAAGAGGTGCGCGGCGATTTCTCCGACCATCAGATTCTCCCGGGCGATACGCTCATCGTGCATGGCCTGTGGGAAAAAATCGACGATCTGAAATCCGGCGCCGATTTTGTGGTGACGACGCCGTTTGTGGCTGAAAAAAGAGTCGAGGCAAAAAGCCTGGTGGCCACACTCTGTTTTCTGAGCGCCATCCTCCTGGCATTGGCCGGGGCGCCCATTTCGCTGGCGTTCTTCACCGGCGCCATGGCCATGGTGCTGACCAGAGTGCTCACGATCCAGGAAGCCTATCAGGCCATCGAGTGGAAAGTTGTCTTTCTGATCGCCGGGCTCATCCCGCTGGGAGCGGCCATGCAGAAGAGCGGCACTGCGGCACTGCTGGCAGAGCGGATGATGATGCTCGTTCATGGGAGTCATCCGATCTTCCTCGTCCTGACCATCGCGCTGCTGGCCACTCTCTTTTCGCTGTTCATGTCCAATGTGGGCGCCATTGTGGTGCTGACGCCGCTCGTCATCAGCATGGCGAACATCGGTGGAGTCGATCCGCGTCCCCTGGCATTGATGGCAGCCGTCTGTGCGGCCAATTCCTTTGTCTTGCCCACCCACCAGGTCAATGCCCTGCTGATGTCCGCCGGCGGCTATCGCAATGCCGACTATATGAAAGCCGGCGGCGGCATGACGTTGATATTTCTGTTGATTGTGGTGACGGTTTTTTATTTATTTTATCTATAGCCCCGGCTGGCGCCGTTATGCGCCGCTCGTGAGAATCCAAGGAGGACTGGCATGTTACTCAAACACTTTTTCATCGGCAAAATCGCGCACAGCTCTTATATCCTTGCCGGCAAGAACAGCTGCGCCGTGATCGATCCGCAGCGGGATGTCGATCTGTATATCACGCAAGCTCGCGCCCTGGGGGTGGAAATCAGTCATATTCTGCAAACCCATCTGCACGCCGATTTTGTCTCGGGCCATATCGATTTGGCAAAAAAGACCGGCGCAAAAATCTATGTGGCAAAATCGGCGCAGTGCCGCTTCGACCACGTCGCTCTGGCAGAGGGCGATGTCATTGAACTGGAGGACATGCTTTTGCAGGTGCTGGAGACGCCGGGACATACGCCGGAACATCTCAGCTATGTGGTGATCGACAAATCGCGCTCCGACAGCCCGGTCGGCGTGTTTGTCGGCGATACGCTTTTTGTCGGCGATGTGGGGCGACCCGACCTTTTTCCAGACATGGCGGACGAGCTGGCGGGAAAGCTCTATCACAGCCTGCATGACAAACTGCTCAAGCTGCCCGATTATGTTGAAGTCTATCCCGCGCATGGAGCGGGTTCGTTGTGCGGTCGGGCCATGGGCGCCAAATGGCGCAGCACCATCGGCTACGAGCGCCTGTTTAATTCTGCCCTGCAGATCAAGGACAAATCCGAGTTCATCGAGTCGCTCACTCAGGACATGCCGCCGGCGCCGGACCATTTCAGCCGCTGCAGCGACATCAACCGTCAAGGACCGGCGCAGCTGGCAGACCTAGCCATCATGGAGGAGTTGAGCGCGGCGATGTTCAAGGAACGCCTGCGCAATCATGATCTGCTGGTGCTGGATACGCGCAGCTATCACGCCTATGCCGGCCAGCACATTGCCGGCGCCTGGCATCTCGATCTCAACGGCAACTTTCCCACCTTTGCCGGCTGGGTGTTGCCGACGGACAATGACATCTTGCTGGTGGCGGATGATTATAAAAAAGCGCTGCAGGCCAATACCTGGGCTCAGCGCGTTGGAGTGGACAGGATCGTCGGTTACCTGGATGGCGGCATGAGCGCCTGGGCGGTGGCGGGCTTTCGAACCAGCGGCCTCAAGTTGATCTCAGCCGAAGATCTGCACGACATGATCACGGGCGGCACTGATTTTGTACTGCTGGACGTCCGCGCGCCGCTGGAATATGCGGAAAACCACATCAACGGCGCCATCAATATTCCAGTGGCGGACCTGAGAACCCGGCATGACGAGTTGAACCGCGACAAGACGACCGTCCTCATCTGCAGCTCGGGCAATCGTTCCAGCCTCGGCGCCAGCATTCTCGAACAGCATGGCTTTGTAGACATCTATAATGTCGCCGGCGGCATGACCGGCTACAGCGCCGCCGGCTATACTCGGGAATGCCGAGCCTGCGTCAATCCGCACGGCTCCAGATATTTCACCAATTTCAGCCAGGTTTTAAAACACTGGGATGTAGAATGACGCATGGAGGGAAAACTGATGCACCTTTTACAGGACTATTGGTCGCCTTATGCCGTCGGCATCGGCATCGGCATTTTGAGCTGGTTCACCTTTCTCATCTCCGGCAAGCCGCTCGCCTGTTCGACGACCTTTGCCAAAGCCGGCGGCATGATCGAAAGAATGGTGCGCGGGAAAAAGGTCGATTCCAAGCCATACTATCAAAAGATCAAGCTAAAAGTGGACTGGCAATGGATGCTGGTTGTGGGCATTGTCATCGGCGCCTTCATCTCGGCGCTGCTGTCCAATGATTTCCACTGGCAGTGGGTTCCGGCACGCTGGGCAAATGCATTTGGCAGCGCTCCGCTGCCGCGAATCATTGCGGCGCTGGTCGGCGGCATCTTGCTCGGCTTTGGCGCGCGCTGGGCGGACGGCTGCACCAGCGGCCACGGCATCAGCGGCACGTTGCAGCTGGCAGTGTCGAGCTGGCTCTCGGCCATTTGCTTCTTCATCGCCGGAATGCTGACGGCGCACATCATTTTCAGATTCATCGGTTGACGGAGGGAAATCATGCGGACAAAATCAATCAAGAAACCGAAAAAAGACAAATCATCCCTGCTCTGGGGATTGGCGTTCGGCATCGTATTCGGCTTTCTGTTGCACAAGGGCGGCGTCACCCGGTATGACGTGATCATCGGCCAGCTGCTGCTCATTGATTTCACGGTGATCAAAATCATGCTGACCGCGATTCTGACGGGCATGATAGGCATCCATGCGATGAAAAGCATGGGCTGGGTGGAGCTGCAGCCCAAGCATGGCTCAGCGGGCAAGAACATCATCGGCGGACT
>RQOI01000247.1 GCA_003854995.1 Candidatus Zhuqueibacterota bacterium | reverse complement strand
TTGCGGCCGATAATCCGGCCACAGCGCTGAAAGAGGGCGGCGCAGCCGGTGACACGATCGTTTTCAGAGCTGTGCCGGCCGCGGGCGACACCGTGCGTCTCTATCCCTCTGCCCTGTGGCAGGGCGGAGAAATGCAGAAAATCTCCTTGCGCGATGCCGCGACCGGCGTGACAGGCGATCTGCAGATCGAATTTTACGTGAATGGAAAAAAGGTCGGCGACGAGTTTTACCCCGATGATCCGGCGCCGACTGATGCGCTGTTCAGCGCCGCCATCACATCGTCTGGTCATCTGGAGCCGAACCTGTTCGAGCTGATGCTGAACGATCAGGAGGTGGAAACAAGCTCGTACACGATGCAGCCCGATGCCAAGAATCCTCTCAACGCCCTGCAGATGACCTTTCAGCCGCAAATGTTGAAGGATGGGCGCTATGAGCTCAAGATTCGGTCCGTCGCCGGCAGCATCGCGCAGGTGACAGAGGAAAGCATGCTCTTCCAGGTGCAATCGACATTGAGCCTGGAGAACGTGGTCAATTTCCCCAATCCCATGGCGGACGAATCGAAATTCACCTTTATGCTGCGCAATGACGTGGCGGCCGCCGTTCAGATCAAAATCTACACCGTCGCGGGACGCCTGATCCGAGTCATAGACGCCGGCTACAGGGGCGTCGGCTATAACGAGAGCGATGTCTGGGACGGCACGGATGAATATGGCGACAAGCTGGCCAACGGCGCCTATTTTTACAAGATCATTGCGGACGATGGCGAGGAAAAAGCTGAGGTGATCGAAAAACTGGTGGTGATGCGATAGAAAAGCGGGCCCATATGAAAAAGATAAAGGTAAAAATATGAAAAAAAGTGTTCTCATGCTGCTCGCTCTGCTGTTTTCATTTTCGCAGCTGCGGGCTGAAAAATACGCCGCCGAGTTCATCACCATTGGCGTCGGCGCGCGCGCGCTCGGCATGGGCGGCGCGTTTACGCCGGTCGCGGATGACGCCTCGGCTGCCTATTGGAATCCCGCTGGACTCGTGCAGCTGAACAAACGGGAAGTCCATTTCATGCATGCGTCCATGTTCTCCGACATGCTGCAGAACGACGTGTTCACCGTCGCTCTGCCGGGACGCCAATTTGCCCTTGGCCTCAATTATATGCGCCTGGGCATCGATGATATACCCTATACGACCAGGCTGGATATGAATGACCGGCCGCTCATCGAAAAGTACATCAGCGATATTGAAGAGGCGGTCTTTTTGTCGTTTGGCGCAGCCGTCAACGCCAAATTTTCGCTTGGCGGCAATGTCAAGGGCCTGCGGCAAAATATCGGCGATCACTCGTCGCTCGGCTTTGGCCTCGATCTTGGCCTCCTGTATCACATCAGTTCAGCCTTGACGCTCGGAGCTATCCTGCAGGATATCTCCGGCACGCACATCACCTGGGACAATGGTCACCGCGATGCCAAGATGCCCGAATTGAAATATGGCCTGGCTTATAAAAAATCGATATTATTTTTACGCAGTAA
>RQOI01000246.1 GCA_003854995.1 Candidatus Zhuqueibacterota bacterium | reverse complement strand
TCGGCATCGAGCGCATAGATAAAAGTTCCCATGAACGGCCATATGCCGGCGCTAAAGTAGACGATGCCGGCATCGACCACAACGCCGCCGCGCGCCGGCCAGGTGGAGATCAGGCGTTTATTGCCGAGGATTTTTCGCTCACTCGGGCCACCGCGAAACTTCCAGGCCAGTTCGCCATTGTCCGACAGGCAGTACAGATAACCGTCATCGCTGGTGAAATATATTCTATCTTTCCACGCTGCCGGCGGCAGGCGAACCGGTCCATCGACATAATAGGCCCATCTCTCCTCGCCCGTCTCGGTGTTCAGGGCAACGACCTTGTCGCAGTCATTGAAGCCCATGTAGAGCGTTTTTCCCAGGACGATCGGTTCGAACACCTTGTCGAACTGCATTAAATCTTGGTTCAGCGGATCGTCCCAGACCGGCTGCCGTTGTGTATCGTGACGCGACCAGAGCAGTTCAAGCTTTTCGGGCAACTGATCCGGGCTGCAGGCGGAACGGCCCGCATCGTAGCGCCACATCGGCCAATCGCCGGCGTGCAGGTGATACGTTGAAAAGATGATCAAAAAAGATAATATCTTTTTCATCTTGGATCCTCTTGATAGCTCTCATTCATTGTTCATGATGACCAATCGATCCGTCCCTTTCGCGGCCTCAGTATCGTGCGTCACCAGCAGGACGGCGCCGCCGTCAGCGGCGAATTTTTTGATGCCATCGATGACCAGTTCTGCGTTGGCAGCGTCCAGATTGCCGGTGATCTCATCAGCCAGCAGAAGGGGCGGCGCAAAGAGGAGGGCGCGAGCCAGGGCTACGCGCTGTTTTTCGCCGGCACTCAGCTCAGCCGGCGCATGATTTTTTCTTCGTTCCAGTCCGAACTGTTGCAGCAGCTGCAACGCTCGAGCCTTGGTATCGGCGGCTGGGTGCGCGAGTGCCGGTGCGAGCACATTTTCCAGGACGTTCAGATAGGGGATGAGATGATACTGTTGAAAGACAAATCCAATGTTGCGGGAGCGGAACGTCGAACGCTGTTCTGACGTGAGCGTATACACATCCGTGCCGAAGATGAGGACCGATCCTGAATCCGGGTGCAGCAGTCCGCCCGCGATCAACAGCAAAGTGGTCTTGCCGCTGCCGCTGGCGCCCTGCACCGCGACAAATTCACCCGGCTGCAGCGTGAGGTTGATCGGCGCGAGCGCCCGTATGGAGACGCCGTCTTTGCGATAGGTTTTGCAGATGTCATTCAGCTGCAACATGACTCTATTCCTCGCGCAGCACAGCGGCCGGATCTTGTTGGGAGGCCAGATAAGCAGGAATCCAGCTGGCCATTAATGATAGAGACAGGGCCAGCAGCAGCGCGATGACAAAGGAGCGCCCGTTCAACGCGGCGGGCGTTATGACGCCTTCCAACGCCATGCCTGCGACCGCGCCGATGAGGTAGCCGGCGACGGCGCCAAGGCCGCCCATGAGTGCAGCTTTGGCGAGAAAGAGGAAAAGAATTTTATGGCGTCGAACGCCGATCGCGCGCAAGATGCCGATTTCACTCCGACGGTCGCGCACATTGGCGAAGAACAGCAGGGCGATCGAGATGCCGCCCGCAAGGGTCACGAGCGGCGCCAGGATGGCGGAAAACTGTTCCCGCTCTTCTCGCAGCCGCTGGCGATGGCGTATCTCCGCCTGCAGCGCCTCTTGCGCCTCTTTTTTTGCCCGGTCGCGCGCCTCGGCGCGGGTCAGCACATGGGTGCCGTGCTCGATGACCTGCACGTCGGGCAAAATAGCTGCCACGTCTTGCCGGACCTGCGCAATGTCATTGCCGGCGCAATGGCATTTCAAGGCGAGGATGGCATTGATCTCGCCCGGCCTGTGCAACAATTCCTGCGCCTCCTGCAGATCTATCCAAATCGTGATGTCATCTTTGCTGCCGCGCTCCTCATTGCACTGTCTGACCGTGAAGGTTCTGTCCAGTAATTTTATTTTGTCATCAACTTTGATATTCAAGCTGGTCGCCAGCTCATAGCCCACGATGGCCGTCCCTTTGGGGACAGCGACCAGAATAGGCTCTCTGGGATCGCGATGCAGAAACGGCACTTCGCCGCGCGTGCCGATGAGAATGATCGTGCGGTGCCTTTCCGGCCATTTGATCTTTTGCTGCAGACTGGGCAGCAAGTGCCGCATGGTCATGATTTTTGCGCGCGCCAATTTCTCGACATCTGTTTCGGTCATGTATTTGGAGGCGAAATCATCCGCATAGAGATCCCCCAGATTCTGGTCTGCCGGAATGATCAATAGATTGAAACCGAGATTTTTCATGATTTTGCGATAGTCATCCTCCAGTGCGAGCATGCGCTGCTTTGTCTCTTTTTCTTTTTGCGCCACGATCTGTTCTGTGCGAATATCGTGTATGTTGAGCATGGTCATGGCGCCGATGAAAATCGTGACCGCCATGATGACGGAGATCAGGCCGAGGATAAAATTCAGCTTGCGGCGCGCGATTTCTTTGATTGCCAGTTGAAAAATAGTCATGGCGAGAATTTTCTTATTTCCTTTTCGATTTCAGGATGACGGACGAGGCAAAAATGAGCACAAATCCCAAAGCTGCCAGCCACACAAAATTTCGCTTGAGGGCGCCGGATGAGGTTTGGGCTCTGTTGTTGACGGAAAGAGCTGTCGAATCGTTTTTGACAAATGCTGTTGCAGAATCAGAGATCGCGGGCGTCGCCGCGGGCGCAGGTGCGCTGACCGGCTCATTGACAACCGTAGACTCTGCCAACGGCAGAAAACCGGCCAGACCGGTGAGGGGCGGCAGTGGTTCGTTCTGCACCAGACGGCCGCCAAAAGGCTGCGACCAGTCCGCGGATATGAGCAGATCGATGCCCGGATTTTGCGCCTTGATCTCGCACGAACACCAGGCGGTGATGGAGCGGCAG
>RQOI01000245.1 GCA_003854995.1 Candidatus Zhuqueibacterota bacterium | reverse complement strand
TTGTCCGTTGTCAGTCCGGCGGAGAACTTAATCCCTGAGCAGCCGTCTTTACAAAGTAAAAGTATCGGATGCTGCAGATCAATTGCCCGGAGACATGAAAACGCCACTCCTACACCTCCTCTGCGCGCTGTTGCCACTCTGTGCCGCAGCCCAGATCGTCAGCGACACAAGTGCTTCGCTGTCAACTCTTCGTCACGAGCCCATGCAGCAGTGGCCGGCAGAGGCCGATCGAACTATCCAGCGGGATCAGGCAGACAGTATCGACGCCCTCGTGGACCTCGCGCGAGCTCGGCACCAGCTAAAGCCGGGCGACGCTGAAGCGCTGGCTCTATTGCAGAAAGCGCTCAAGCTCGAGCCGACGCATCTGGGGGCGGCCTTGCTGCTCGCCGAGGTCTATCAGAGCGCAGCCGGCGACGACGCCGAGAACATGAAAAAAGCAGAGCGGCTGCTCAAACGCGCTGTTGAGTACCATCCGCACGCCGAAGAGGGCTGGCTGCGTCTGGCGCAGCTGCTGGAAAAAGATCTGCGCTACGATGCCGCCATCCGAATCCTGGCAGACGCCATTCTGCTCAATCCGACGGACGCCGAGATCTATCGCGCTTTCATCGACAAGTCCTTCTGGTACAGCGCCGAATCGGATATGATCTTTGTGCTCGATTCATTGACAACTCTATTATCCTATTCTCATCCCCACCTCATCGCCAAAGCCGAGGCCCTGTTTCGATTGAATGATGTGCAAAAGAGCAAGGCGCTGCTCGATTCTCTCAGATCCTTCATTTACAAGGACACAAAGACGCATTTTTATCTTTTGGACGCCAAAGTCTGCTTTGAGCTCTTTCAGGATGATGCCGGCCTGGCGAGTTATTGGAAAGCGGTGTCGGCCGTCACCGATTCGCTGGACCGGCGCCATTTTCTGCACGATCTGTGCTATATCATGACCTCAGAAGAGTATGCGAACTTTTCGGCGCCAGGGGATTTTCAGCGCTATCTCGCCCTCTTCTGGCGCCGCCGCGATCCAGATCTGGCGACGCCGGCCAACGAGCGCATCGCCGAGCATTATCGGCGCGTCCATTATGCGCGGCGCAACTTTCGCCGCTATGTGCCAGACCGCTATAATGAAACGCTGCTCGAGCGCGATCACTACCATGCCGGCGCCATGGATCCCAATTCGCCCGATCGCACCGCGACCCTGCGCAACGCCGGCAGCGGCGCCTGGATCAAACATGGCGTCGAAGTCAAGGTGGGCGATGATTTCATCAACACGCTGCTTTCGGACGCCATTTATGCCAATCGCGACCTGGACGATATGGGCCTCATCTATGTCCGGCACGGCGAATGGGACGATTGGGAGACAGCCACAATCGATCAGTACAATGTCCTGCAAAATCGAACCGTGCAATATTTTCAACGAGGGACGCGTCCGGAGATGCTGTTTCACTTTGTGAAAGGCGGCGATATCCGCGGCTGGTGCATCGAATCCCTGCCGCATTACTATATCAATCGCGGCCGCTTTGATCCGAGGTATGCGCGCATAGAGAACAACGCTGAAATGAATCGCCGCAGCCGGGAATTCGAATTCGAGGAA
>RQOI01000244.1 GCA_003854995.1 Candidatus Zhuqueibacterota bacterium | reverse complement strand
TGTCGCCTGTCGGCCGTAAAAACGGGCGCGCATCTTGTACCGCGTCAGCTTGCGGAACTTGGTGTCGTAATAGAATTTCAGATCCGGTGTATCAAAGTAGAGATTATTGACGACATAGCCCTGCTCGCCGGGCGGAACATGCTTGTCTATGGTGCATATGTTTTCAATGTACGCCCGAATCTCGGCCGCCAATTCTTCGGTGATCGTGTATTTTAATTCATAACGTTTTGTTTCAAACAGATGTGTTGGCATGGCTCATAAACCTTGCGTTCATTCTAAAAGCTTGCCATGATCTTTAATCCCGAGGGCAAAGTATAGATCAAATAACGCATGCGCAAGTTCATGCCTCTTTTCCGCCAGCGATGATTGCATGTCGTAAATTGTCCATTCCAATTCCGCCAGATCATCGGACATGAGGATGTCGTGCTGCTTTTCGCTGTTGAGCACGGCCATAGCGGTGGCAAGCAATTCCTCCGAGCTCGATCTATAGTTGGTCCAATCCAGCAGCAGATCCTTATAGATGAGGTAAGCAGAGCTGACCTCCTCTTCGATCATTTCCTTCACCGCCTCAGCTTCGTCCTCTTTGTTTTCTACGGCCAGTTGCGTCGCTTTGATGTTGCCAAGATTCCAGTCAAAGATGGGCAGGTTGATTCCCGCCTTGAACTCGCCCCAATCTTCGTCGCCTGGTTTCTCGGTGTGGTAAGAGACCTCGACAAAATTGAACCAGGGGATCAATTTCAAATATTCGAATTGCTTCTGCTGTCGCGCCAATTCGATGCGATGTTGTACGAACTCTATTTCCGGCCTGTTTTGCACGGCGATATCCATCAGCTCATCCAGGTTCAGCGTCACCTCCGGCAGTTCGTCCTGCAGGAGCAGCGCGTTCGCCGCGATGCCGCTTCGTTTTGCCAGCTCTCGTCGGCCCAGGTTCTGGTTTTGCTGCGCTCGGGCGAGATCGTTCTGAGTTTCCGCGCGCCACATTTTTGCTTTTGCGAGGTTGATGACCGTGCGAGACCCCTGGCCGACGAGCTGTTCGATCACGTAAACCCGTTCGTCCGCTTTTGTCGCTTTCTTCTGCGCCAACTCTGCCAGCTGATCGAACAGCAGCACGTCGGCAAACTCTTTTCGAACTTTGGCGATGAACTCCTGGCGATAGCGAATTTCTTCGACTTTATAATCCCATAGATCCACGCGCGCCTGCTGCTTTTCTTCGCCCAATTGACCCAATTTTGGCAGACGGAGGCGCAGACCGACTTCCAGCTCTTCAAATTCATCCGTATAATACCTAGTTGAGACGTCGCTTATCCGCAGCTCAGGATTATCGATCCAACCGCTCGACTTGAGGCGTTGACCCGCGATATCGGTATTGCTGGATAAGGAATGCACTCTTTTGCTAAAATGAAGCGCTGCTTCGACCACCTGCTCTTCAGTAAATGCGGTCGTATGGTTTCCAGCCGGTTGCGCGGTTTCGGCCATGACCGCCTCTGATCCGGCGCCGGATTGGGGCCACGCCGCGCTGAACAACCCCATCAGCGCAAGCAGGCTGATGCTGCCCAGCATGACGATTTGCCGATTTTTCTTTATCATTTGAATCTCATTGAGTGAGGGGCGACGCGTCATATTCCCTCCGCGTCAATGGAGCAAAACATCGGGCGGTTTGATTCATCATTAAGGACGATGGCGAATCCGTCTTCCTGCAGACAGATTCCCTCCGGCTGCAGGCCGGGAAAACTAAAGATTTGCGTTGCGTCAAGACGCCCATCCGCAAAAATATTCACCCGATGCAGGCCGCCGGATTGATTCTCCTGATCGCTGTCCGCAGTAATGGAGGATAGCCACAATGTGCCGTTCTGGTCAAACGCCATATCCAGGATGTCAGCGATTTGATCTTCAGCCGGCCCAAATTGCATCTGACCGTAAAGCGATAGGTGATCTGGCTCTAATTTTTGGCTCTTGAGAACTGTGTCGACATCGTCTAACCTCAAGATCGCGACGCCCCTTGTCGGCTTTGGCTTGTGCAGCGCAAGGAAGAGGTCATTGTCATAAAACGCGATGCCGGCAATGCTCAGCCGGGGCTGTTCATTACGCCCGGCTTCTGCCAGTCCCAGGGCTATAAATTGTTGTGGTGAATGAGACTGCAGTGCCGAAACAAGCTGCAACCGGCCCTGCACAACGAATTTTTGGCCATCCCGTTTCATTCGAAGGATATATTCTCCATCGTCGCCCTCTTGGCTATGCAACGATGCGATGAGATAAAGCGTCCCATTCGCGGCAGAGGTGATCGCTTTGATTTCCTTGAGCGCAGCAACACCAACGACTGACGCGGGCGTTGGGTCAACTTTGCCGTCTGCATCCATGAAAAAGAGATGCGTTTGCAAATCCTTTTCAGGCTCACCGCTGCCGACAATCAAATACCTGTCGATATCGGGCAACCAGGTGATGCCTGAGCGTGTAAACTGATATGCCGCCGGCAGCTCCATATTG
>RQOI01000243.1 GCA_003854995.1 Candidatus Zhuqueibacterota bacterium | reverse complement strand
TGTGGAGGGAAGGCTTTTCAGAAGAGATAAAATAGTTTTATTGCGATTTTGGGTCCGCTATAGTTATCGGTTAATCCGACGCGTTTAGCAAAGACGGCATAAGAGTACTGATATTCGACGCCCATTCCCGCATGCGTCATCAGCAGGAAATCAATGCCGGCGCCGAGGTTAAAACCCCAGCCGGCGCGGTCCAGCGGTATCTTTTCTGCCGAGGATCCGTGCGGCTGCTCGCGCGACCAGATGGCGGCGACGCCATAGGAAACGTACGGACTGATCTTATAGTCCGGCAGCACCAGATACTTGAGATCGACCGATAAATGCCGCAGCGTCACAGATTCGAGATCGATTTCAACGAGGTCACGTTGCTGCCATTGCATGAGCGACAGCCTGATCGCATGGCCTTTGAAACGCGGGGCTGTGAAGGCAAAGCCGAGATAGGGCGCTGCGCCATCCACATTTTTGATCGGTTGATTGGGATAGGCGTCCAGCGCGCTCGGTTTCCAAACGCCATAGTCAAGGCCAATATTGGCACGCGTCAGCTGTCCTTTGGCCGGCGAGAGCGTCGCCAGGGCAAGACAGAAAAAAGCAAAAATATGTATTAAAAGCGCATGTCGCATGGTGTCAAAATTGAGATTATATAGACGAATGCAGCGGGATCACAGTTTCACTTTATCTTGCAGGATCGAAGCACTGTTGAAAGATCGGCAGCTGGCAGCCGGTTCGGAGCTATGCATCTTGATCCGTCGCATGCGTCTCCGATGCTTGAAAGCCGATGGGTGTTTTCGCCGGCTCATTGACAACTTTGATTTCACCAAATTGAGCTTCGTACTTGCTGATATTGTCCTGCAAAGCCTTTGATAAAGCCTTGGCGTGTTGCGGCGTCATGATGATGCGCGAGTAAACTTTGGTTTTTGGCACGCCGGGCAAGACGCGAGTGAAGTCGATGATGAATTCCGCTGGTGAATGGGATATGATCGCCAGATTGGCGTAGGTGCCCTCAGCCTCTTTTTCACCCAGTTGAATATTGACCTGATGCGTTGCCTGATTGGTCATGGCTATAATTTCCTCCATATTGAAGCCTTTTAAAAGATAGTATAAGAATTTCAAAATTTAACAGCAATAAAAATGTACAAAATGAAAAAAGCCGGGCGCAGGCTCGGCTCTTTGCTGATGAGGAACAGTCGCCGCCTGAGGAGTCTCAGGCGGCAAATCTTAAAACATCCCACGGACTTTGCTTTTGATACAGTTCATGAAGCTCACAAAATTCATCAACCGTCAGGCTGTCATATGGTTTGCTGAAGGAATTTCTGCTCATTTCATCCAGCGCCATGAGGGCTCGCATGGCTATGGGCGCTTCTCGCACGAGTTGCACCTCGGTGCAGTCCGGATAGAGCGTTTCAATCAACTTTTCGATTTTGCCGGCGAACGAATAGTCGCACCCCGTCACTTTGACGATTACGGATTTCCAATAAAGTCCCATAATAATTTTCCTCATCTTCACTCATGACACCACACAACCCAAGACTTTTCGGTTTTCGTTGATGTTTCTGATGGAACGAAAAAGCGTTGTAACAGCGGGAGGACTATGCGAGTTTATAACTGACACATGCACTTGTTTGAATCTGACTGCAAAGCTTCGGCTGCCACACACATCTTTTCACACATCAACCACCCACCATTGTGTGTTTATTGCGTAGAATACCTGCAAAAAGATGGATTAGCGGACAATTTCTTCCTCGCTGTGCGACGACTGCGGCGAAGTGTGCTACTTTTCAATTGATTTGCGCGTCCAGGGATCTGTCCGTCGGCGTCACTCTTTCTTTTTCTTGGCGAGATTTTCTGCCGCTCGAAATTTGACGATTCGACTGATCAAATCCAGCGGCAGCGATTCATCGATTGGAAATTTAATGCTGCCCTTGGCCCCCTCGTATCTTGACAATTCTTTTTTAAATGCTTCGATAGCCGATGGCGTCGGATAAAAGCCGATGTGCTTTGCATAAGCGGCAAAGTGCACGAGATTGCCGTTCAGTCTAAAAGTGGGCATTTGATAGCTGATCGTTTCCTCGGCCGCCGGCGCTGCCTGGCGAATCGTCTGCCGCAGACGCGCCAGCATCTCTCGGACATGCGGAGGAAAAGTATCGATGTATTCATCTATATCCTTTGCAGGGACTCTGGCATTTTGCATGGTCGTCTACCTCTTCATCATCATTTCGTTGGTCTGGCTCACTGATGGTGTTTTAGAGCGCTAAAGTAATCAACAATAGCCGGGCACTGTTTTCATCCCCATTATTCATCTCCACTCCGCTGGGTTGCAAAGCTGCAACATCGTGTTTTATTAACAAAGTTTTAGATCATATAAAAAAGAAAATTAAAGACCGCAAAGAAGCGCCGAGAAAATCAAAACGTGAAAACAAAATAGACTAATTTTGCTTTTCATTAAATTTTTCTCTGTGTGGCTCTGCGCCCTCGGCGGTCTCGGTGGTTTGGATATTTTTTGTTGCGGCCAAAGGCCGCGCCAAGTTGATCTTTTACGTCTTTGCCAGCGACTGACGTTTGACAAAAATTATGCTATTGCATTTCTGCAAGAATTATACTAAATTTAATTCGATAAATGTCAAATTAAAATGAGGCCAATTTGAATTACGAGCTCACGCACACCCTCCGGATCATGAAAGCGCTGGCGGACAGCTCGCGGCTGTTGATCATTCGTTCGCTTTTTGACAAGCCGCAGTATGTGG
>RQOI01000242.1 GCA_003854995.1 Candidatus Zhuqueibacterota bacterium | reverse complement strand
GGCATCATTTTAATCCTTTTTGCTCTTGCGGACAATTTGCCTCGATGGAATGACAGAGACGATCAAACTCCTCAGCCGGCAGATTCCACTACTGACAGTCCATCTGAAAATCCCGCTGTCCCTTCCCCCCCGCCGCAGGAAAATTACGTCGATTCTTTCGTTTTATATCATTTCAGAGGCAAAATACTCAAGGATTCAAAATGGGGCGCTATTGCCGATTTTCAACGTGGCCTCGCGGAACAACTGCAACGATGCGGCAAAGAAGGATGCAATGTCGACGGCATATTCGGAGAAACGACTCAGGAGAAATTGATGGAGCTCTTGTCATGCCCGGGATATGACGAGTTCGCGAATCACCCCTTGCTCGGCGCCGTTCATTCTCAACTTTGGCAAAAAGTCGTCCCAACCTCTCCCACACCAAGCGTTCACCAACGGGC
This sequence comes from Candidatus Zhuqueibacterota bacterium, assembly GCA_003854995.1. Classification (GTDB taxonomy): domain Bacteria; phylum Zhuqueibacterota; class Zhuqueibacteria; order Residuimicrobiales; family Krinioviventaceae; genus Kriniovivens. The sequence continues at coordinate 2,957 of RQOI01000242.1, read as the reverse complement.
GTTTGCATTGCTCCTGTCCCACGAAGGGACGGACTATGATCGTGTCGAATGGAATTACGGGACGGACGATGACAAATCGGCTCTCACCTGGGGACCTTATGGCGCCACCGTGGGATGGGGCAATGAGGTGCGAGGAATACTCAGGATGGTTCACGATGATGACGCCGGATTATTGAGGGATATCTTTTCGGCCGATTTTGTCATCGTTGAAAATTTGATCCATTCAGAGCCAGAGGACGGCTATCAATTGCTGAAAGCCATTTATGAAAACAACGAGACGAGACAATCGTGGAAGAAAAAACTGCAGGATTTGGGTCAAACTGCGGAGGGCAGGACATTTTATGAGCTGTACGCATTTCAAACGGACGAATGGCTAGTGCCGAATTTCAGAAAACTCTACAGGCTCATCCCCGATGCAGCTCTGAATGCAACCGAAATTGACTATGCATTTTTCCTTGATATCGGCGCCCACACAAGCGTCGGTTCAGATCGCATTGCAGACGCCCAAAGCGCTCTCGATTCAGAAGAAGAGGCGCTGGAGCGCCCGCTCGCCAGTTTTGAGCGCAGACGCATCATTGGCCAGTTTTTCGCACAGCAGGTGAACCAGAGATGGAGGCACGACCGCATGGGGCGAAATGTCGTTTTTTATGTCGATGGATTCGGAGAGACGCTGTCGAGTGAAGAGTTGGACGCCTGGAGAAACAGAACAGGCCGAAGAGCATCGAGCTATGGCCTGTCCGATGAGAGAATTTATTATCCCCCATTTTTGCAGGAATGATCAGGGAACGTGGGATCAAAAGGTTTTGCATCTGCACGAATGAGCACGAATGAGAAAATCAATTATCTGAAATACCTGGAATCAACGGGTCGGCGCATCCGAGAGACGGGCGCAGCGACTGAGTGGCGCGGACTGGCGTGCGACGGCAACGCCGAGTTGTTTGCGCGGGATGCGGATGGATTTATCCGCTTTTCTGTCGTGTTTTATTTGGATTAACGTTGGAATACAAGCCACCCGAGTTGGGCGCGTGTCAATCCGTGAGTCGAGCTCCGCTTGCTTTACTGCAGGCGCCGGCGGCGCAGGTGTTTCGTCCGCGAATGACCATCGACGAGATGGTGAACGCCCTGTTTTTTCGATTATTTTCTCTCTTGAAAACGCCGGTGTACATCGTCGTCGCGGAATTGATTCCTCGCATCGAATCCGCTGCACCTGGGGCAGGATCGCCGGCCGGCGGGATACAATGTCGTCGGCAGTGAGTTGATCGTCAAAAACCAGGCCGATGAAATACTCTGGAGGCATAACTTTGGCGCGCCTTTGAACAAAGGCGCCTATTTGGAAGCTCAGCTTTATTATCCCTGTCTTCTGTTCGATGACCTCAACGGCGACGGCAAAACAGAAATTTTAATGGGCATGAAAGAAGATTATAACGACGCTTTGGATGGACGTGTTTACTGTTTCGCCCAAGACGGCCGCATCCTGTGGAGCGCCAAGCCGGGTCGGCAAATTCGTTTCGGCGATCAGCAATTTGAAGATCGCTTTTTAATCATCGAAATGATGATCGTGAAAAACACGAGCCTCATTCCTGCTGCCCTTGCGAATCTGGGATGCCGGGTGTCGAGAATTCTCGGTTTTCGTCATATTTTTCTTGCAAAACCGTATTGAATTACGTACGTTATGATTGAATAATGGAGGTAATGACCGATGAAAACCGTTGCGGTTACAAACGCCAGAGCGAATTTGTACCAATTGATGGATGAGGCATCGTCCGGCGGAGAACCCATACTGATTACCGGCAAACGTTCAAACGCCGTGATTATTTCGGAAAGCGACTGGCGGGCCATACAGGAGACCCTGTATCTTTTGGCGATCCCGGGAATGCGCGAGTCCATTAGGGAAGGACTTGAGACGCCTGTCAGCGAGTGTTCCGAGGAATTGGAATGGTAAAATGGAAGTTGGTCTTTACCAAACAGGCGCAAAAGGATGCTGCTAAATTGTCCGCCGCCGGACTGAAGAATAAAACCGTTGTTCTGCTCGATATTTTGGCGCAAAATCCGTTTCAAACTCCCCCGCCGTTTGAAAAGCTTGTGGGAGATTTAGCAGGGGCTTACTCAAGACGCATTAACATTCATCATCGCCTCGTTTACCAAGTGCTGGAAGATGTCAAAACCGTAAAAATTCTGCGTATGTGGACACACTACGAGTAAGAGTGATAAACGTTTACAGACTGCCAGGCTGCGGGAAGGTTTAAAATGACGCCGGTCGCATGCATTGTGTGGTGGGACTCGCAGTGTTTCACGATTGGTGAATGAGGTCGAGCTCATAATCATGCTTGACACAGAATCCGGGATTATATGCCATGCTCGATAAACTCCTATTTTGTTGTTGGTTAATGGCATAAAAATTGACAACAACATTTGAGATTTATCGAGCTTTTTTATATATTCATCTTTTTAACCGGACAGCAGTGCATTTGCTGATAAAATAACAAAAGATTTAGAAACAGCCACGGAATAATCTATTTTATCAAGCTGTTCACTTTTTTATATTCCATATGATGCAAAATTTCAGGTCGGGGGATGAATAACGCAAACGGAGTGGCAAGGTCACGTCGCTGGATGACCTTGCGGCCAGCACTTCCAATCGATTGTGGGGCGATATAAATTCAGTTAAGCTGCAAGTTTGGCACTGTAATTTCATCGTGCTATACACTGGTTTGATCAAACAAACTCGTGCATAGATGAATTCGCATTTTTATTTGGGCATCAGAATAGCCAAAATGAATAATTACAGTCAATGGTCATCACCCGAGTCACGTCTGAAAACCGATAGCCCACCTGAGCCGTTTCGAAGAGCGGCGGTCATCTCCTTCACGATCGTCCGAGCGCCCGCCGTTTCCCCGCCCCACTGTCGTGGGGCCCCCAAGGGTGATGGCGGAATCAGCGGGCAGCCCGTCGAATTC
>RQOI01000241.1 GCA_003854995.1 Candidatus Zhuqueibacterota bacterium | reverse complement strand
TCGCTGAATGACATCGGCACGTTTGCGCAGGATTACGGACAGGAGATTCGCGTCGAAGTGCATGGTCGATTGACGCAGCTGCCCGCGAATATGAAAGCCATCTTCGATCAGGTGACCGAGCCAAACGTGAAAATCTGCTGGAATTGTAATGAACAGGATCTGACCGAGCCGGGATTGGAGCACAATTTCAGTATGCTGAAAAAATGGTTTGGCGAAACAGTGCATGTTCGAGAGTTGAACGCGGCTGACTATCCTTATCAGCTGCTCATGAATCTGTTTGTCGACATGGATTATAATGGCTGGATTCTCCTTGAAGCCCGCACAGAGCCAAGCGATCGCGTGGCGGCCCTGAAGGAACAAAAAATCATTTTTGATAGCCTGATCGCAAATGCGCAGACAAAATGAGGATGGCAACTGTTGTAGCCGCTAAAATAGCAGGACAATATTATCATGGAGGGCGACATGTTTCGCGATAAATTGCAATTGGTGGTCATTGGGCTTTTTTCCCTGGGATTTATTTTTTCCGGCCGTGCAGCAGAACCACTGGATCTCGAACAGAAATTGCCGATCGATCCGAATGTCACAATCGGACAGTTTGATAATGGACTGCGTTATCTCATTCGCGTGAATAAAAAGCCGGAACATCGCGCTGAAGTGCGATTGACGATTGATGCCGGTTCCATTCTTGAAGATGAGGATCAGCTCGGTTACGCTCATCTCGGCGAGCACATGGCATTCAATGGGACCGAGAATTTTCCAAAACAAGAACTAGTCAACTATTTAGAATCTATTGGAATGAAATTTGGTCCGGAGATCAACGCCTATACCAGTTTCGATGAAGTTGTATATATGCTTCAACTTCCGACCGATAGCCTTGAGCAGTTTGAAAAAGGCTTTCAGGTTCTTGAGGATTGGGCGCATCAAGTGAGTTATGACGAAGAAGAGATTAACAAAGAGCGCGGCGTCGTCATTGAAGAATGGCGACTTGGCCGCGGGGCTTCACAGCGCATGCTTGATAAATTGCTGCCCATTCTGCTTAAAAATTCACACTATGCGGCGCGTTTGCCGATCGGTAAAATTGAGCTTTTAGAGAACAAGGACAATGAAGCGGTGCGTCGCTTTTACAAGGACTGGTATCGCCCTGATCTGATGTCTGTCATTGCTGTCGGCGACTTTGATCCGGACTATGTGAAAGGATTGCTTGAGAAACACTTTGCGTCCATTCCGAAGGCTGAAAATCCGCGGCAACGAAAATATTTTCCTGTCCCTGACCATGAAGAAACCTTGTTTGCTATCATCACTGATCCGGAGATGCCGCGCACCGATATTCGAATTTATTACAAGCGCGACGTTGAACTGGATGAGACGATTGCGGATTACAGGAAAGCCATCGCTGAACAGTTATATCATTAGATGCTGAATAATAGAATGGACGAATTACGTCAGCAGGCTGATCCACCTTTTATGTATGCCTATTCAGGCAGTGGACGGATGATTCGAACAAAAGATACCTACTTGCTCGCTGCTGCGGTCAAGGAAGATGGCATTGAACGAGGGCTTGCTGCCATGTTGACAGAGGCATTTCGCGTTAAAAAGTATGGTTTTGTTGCATCCGAACTGGAAAGAGCTAAAACCGCCACCCTTCGAAATTATGAACAGGCCTATAATGAAAAGGAGAAAACTGAATCCAGACGCTATGCCAGTGAATATATTGGTTACTTTCTGCAACAAGAACCAATACCCGGCATTGAGAACGAATACGAATATGTACAAGCACTTTTGCCCACTATAAATATCGCGGAGATGAATGGTCTTGTTGATGAATTTCTGACCGATGGCAACAATGTCGTTATCGTTCAGGCGCCGGAAAAAGTTGGATTACAGATTCCCGGTGAGCAACAATTGGCTGATCTATTCAAAGTTGTTGAGAACAAAGAGGTTGCGCCGTATGTAGATAAAGGCTCGGACGAGCCGTTCGTCGCCGCTCCGCCGACGCCGGGAGAAATTGTGAAGGAGCGGATCATAGAGTCGCTCGGTGCAATCGAATGGACGCTCTCAAACGGCACGCGCGTGATGCTCAAATCGACAGATTTTCGCAATGATGAAATCCAGTTCCAGGGCGCCAGGTGGGGCGGACACTCGAATGCCGCGGACGAGGATTATCTCTCGGCCAGCGCCGCCGCTGCCATCATTAATTCGAGCGGCTGGGGTCATTTCGATCAAGTCACTTTGGATAAAAAACTGGCCGGCAAGATTGCCACCGTATCCACCAGCATCTCGGAGACCATGGAAATGGTGCGCGGCCATTGCGCTCCCAGCGACGTGGAGACCTTTTTTCAGCTCGTCTATCTCGCATTCACTGCCCCGCGCTTGGACCAGACCGCTTTTGAATCCTACAAAGCGCGCACCCGCGGTTACCTCGAAAATCAGGGCGCCATGCCGGAATATGTGTTCAGCGATTCGGTGACCTGCATCATGTATCAGTATCATCCGCGACGTCTGCCCTGGACGGTCGATGACTTGACGACGCTCGACCTTAAAACAGCATATGATTTCTATAAAGATCGTTTTGCCGACGCGAGCGATTTTTACTTTGTAATTGTCGGCAATATCGATATTGCGGCAATCAGGCCGCTGGTGCTCACCTATCTGGGCGGCCTGCCGAGCGTCGAGCGCGACAACAGCGCCCGCGACGTGCGCGCATCACTGCTCACCGGCAGACATGAGAAAGTTGTGCATAAGGGCATAGAGGAGAAGGCGCGCGTGCAAATCGAAATTCACGGTGACTATGA
>RQOI01000240.1 GCA_003854995.1 Candidatus Zhuqueibacterota bacterium | reverse complement strand
GGCATGTTTGATTGGCAGATTGTTGATGATGTCAATATTACGCTTGATATATTAAACAATCTCCCGCATCGGCAGAGAGCATGGGGCGCCTAAAAGCTGTGCAATCTAGCCATTGAAAAGCTAAATTATTGCAATAAACGCAACAATAATCAAGAATGTGACGTAACTAATATCTAAAAACAATAGATTCTAACCTAAATCGGAGGGTACTCTGATGAAAAAGCGATTTTCTTTTTTGCTTGTTTGTTGTGTTGTTTTGTTTCTTCTGCTTCTAGAATGCGCTTCACAAAAAGCAATGTGGGGTAATGAAAAGAAAGGCTTTATTTTATCCTATCGATTGTCGCCGAATGACAGTTGGACGTTTCAGGCAACGGGCGATGAAAAGACCTCCATCGACATCATGGGAAGCGATCGTGAATCATCAACACTGACAAAAAACAGTTATACGATCAGGGCATTCGCAAGCGATGATTCAAACCTGAATACCTCTGTGACTATCGATAATTTTGTCCGAGAGTCAGAAGCCCCGGAAGGCGAATCGAGCATTGATGCATCATCGATAGTCGGCAAAAATTTTGGCTTGATTCTGTCGCCCCTTGGCAAAGAAATGGAATACAAGGGCATCGATGATTTAAAGATCGATTTGGGTGAACAAGGCGGTGGCGTGCAAAGCGTGCTTAATTTCTATCGAGATTTGTTTCCTGATCTTGCGGATAAACCAATCAAAGTCGGTGATTCCTGGATGGTGCAGAATGGATTCACTGCTCCGGCGGGAAATATGGACATTGAGGTCAATACGGAAACCAAACATACGCTCGAAGGCCTGGAATCGATTGGCGGCATGGAGTGTCTCAAATTTTCCACAACTTTTACAGGAACAGTAAAAGGGCAAGGTGAACAAGGCGGCAACAATTTTGACCTTGCTGGAGATATAACGGGTTCGGGGACCTGGTATTTTGCCTATAAAAAGGGGGCATTTGTCAAGTCGGATGGTTTGTCGAACGTAAAAGGAACCATCAAGCTGAGCGGCGGCTATGATCTTTCAATGCCGCTAACGCAAGAGACGGTAACATCTGTGCAGCTGGTGCAGAACTAGGCGAATTGCAAAATCCAATTCATAATACTACGAAACGGTAAGTCAAACGTGAAACGTGAAATGTGAGACGGTGCGCCTTTCGTCTCACATCTGCCGTTTCACGTTTCACTCTTTTAATCCCTTGAATTTCTTCAGAACTTTTCTTACCATTCGCTGCATAGTTTCTGCTCAACAAGCACCAAAAGGGAAGGGTCATCACATTGAGATCAGCGCTTTTATTTCTTTTCATCTCGATTGCAGCTTTCGCGAATGACATCACCATCGACGCTGCAGTGGGGCGGAGACCAATATCGCCCTATATATTTGGCAAAAACAATTCTCTCTCCGACAGCAAGAGCAATCCCACGTCCCAGGCCAATTGGCAAAAATACCGCGATGCGGGAATCAAAATGTTCCGCGAAAATGGCGGCAACAACTCGACGAAATACAACTGGCGACGCAAACTTTCCAGTCACCCGGACTGGTACAATAACGTCTATGCGCATGACTGGGACTATGCCGCCACCAGTCTGCAAAACAATATGCCCGAGGCAAGTGGAATGTGGGCGTTCCAGCTCATCGGCTGGTCGGCCGCCAACAGGGATAATAATTTCAATGATTGGGGCTATAATAACTCGCAGTGGTGGGAGGGTGTCCACAACAACTGGGCTGGCGGCGGCGGACCAGGGAGCGGAGACGGCGACCCGGAAAAATACCTGATGTCCTGGCCGCCTGATTCGACCGTCGGCATCCTCACCCAGTGGTTTGATGTTCTCGGTCTGGAAAAGCCACAATTCCGCTACTGGAACATGGATAATGAGCCGGAGATCTGGAATGGTACGCATGATGACGTGATGCCGCAACAGCCTGATGCTGAGGCCTTTATGCAAAGCTATTTCGCGGTGGCAAAAAAAGCGCGCGCCCTGTTTCCAGAGATCAAATTAGTGGGGGCTGTGCCGGCGAATGAGTGGCAGTGGTATAACTGGAAAAACGATGCCATCTCTTACAAAGGCAAGCGCTACGTCTGGCTCGAATATTTCATCATGCGCGTCGCGGAAGAACAGGCTGCCAGCGGCGTTCGACTGCTGGATGTGGTCGATCTTCATTTTTATCCCGGAGAAAGCAGCGTCTCGGATGTCCTCAATTTGCATCGCGTCTGGTTCGATGAGGACTATGTCTATCCGGGCGCCAACGGCGTCAAACGTATCGGCGGCGGCTGGAATGATGGCATGCGTAAAGAGTATATATTTCGCAGATGTCTGGGATGGTTGGAAAAATATATCGGCGCAGACCACGGCGTCGGCCTCGGCGTCACGGAGATGGACATCAAGAGCGAGAATCCGAACGTCACAGCCGTCTGGTATGCCTCGACCCTGGGCGTCTTTGCGGATGAGGACGTCGAACTGTTCACGCCGTGGAGCTGGAAAGTTGGCATGTGGGAGGTGCTGCATCTCTGCAGCAATTACATGCGCCAGACGCGTATATCTTCATCCACGCGCGCAGCGGATATCGTGAACGCCTACGCGTCGATCAATACCGCCGGCGATTCATTGACCGCGATCCTGGTGAACCGCGATACGGCTCCTCAGACGATAACACTCAATCTGGCGAATTTTAAACTCGCGGATGGTGCAGTCAAAGTTCTGCAATTGAGTGACTTGCCATCGAGTGAAACGTTCAAATCGCATTTTGACAATGCGCTGAAGGAGGATGTGGTCGCAGTGACCAGTGGCTCCTGTTCGTTGACGTTGCCAAAGCTGTCGGTGACGGCCGTTCTGTTCACTGGAGAGACCGTCGATACCCAGGTGACCGGCAATCGGACGCCGTCATCTTTTCGCCTGACCGCTCATCCCAATCCCTTCAACTCCAGTACGACGATTTCATACTCCCTGCCGGAGGCGCCTGTGAGGGTGAACGTTTATGATTCGCTGGGACGTCTCGTTCGATCCCTGCGGACAGAGCAGCAAGAGGCGGGAAGCCATTCCCTGCAATTGGATGGCGCTGATCTGGCCAGCGGAGTCTATCTCGTGCAAGTGTCCACACCTTTTTCAGTTGCGAGCATAAAGATCTTGCTGATGAAATAAATGTCTCGGACCACACCGTGCATACACCTGGTAGCGCATTCGCTGAGCCGGAATGATAAATGATGGAGCCAATCGTTCAACTCACGGCGGGCGATTATGAAAACGCCATCGATTTTTTGAATCTCGTCTTTTCGGTGCATTATCCGATCGATTTTCCCAGGGTTCTGCCGAAACTCTACAAACCAACCGACGACTGCATGTCGATGAATTACGCCATCAAGCGGCATGGTAAAATCCGCGCCATCGTCGGGTTGTATCCGATAGAATTGCATGTCGGCGCAATACCGCTCAAATTGGCGGCGATCGGCGCTGTGTCATCTCATCCCAATGATCGCGCTCATGGATACATGCAGCGTTTGCTGCGCTTTTGTCTCAAGGTCATGCGGGCGGAGGGCTACCACCTCTCCTGGCTGGGCGGCCAGCGACAGCGCTACGGCTATTTTGGCTACGAGGTCTGCGGGAGCACCGCTGTCTTAACCGTGAACAAGAAAAATATCAGCCATTGTTATACAGAGGCGCCCGCCGTTCACTTTGACAAAGTTGGTGCGCCCGATGAGCGCGTCTCGCAGATGAAATTGTGGCATGATCAAAAGCCCATCCATTGCAGCCGTCCTGTTGCGAGCTTTGTCGAAATTTCGCGCAGCTGGCAGCACGATCTGTTCGCCGCTCTGAGCGCAAGTGGTGAACTGGCGGGATACGTGATCGCCAATGCCGCTGGCGCTGTCTTTGAAATGGTGACGTCGAATGAAAAAGCGGTCATACCGGCCTGGGTGACGCAACAGGCACAGGATCAGGTAGTCTTTGAAACCGCCATGCTGGCAAATCCAATCGTGACGGAATTGACGCGCATCTGCGAGCAGCCGAGCGTGCGCTCGTCGGGGAATTGGCAGATCTTTGACTGGCAGCGCGTGGTCGACGGCGTGCTGAAACTAAAACATCAATCGATGCAGCTGATGAAGGATACGTTTCGTCTGGGCATCGACGGCTACGGCGTCGTCGAATTGAAGGTCGATGATTGCGCCGCTGAATGCGTGCGGACGCAAAAAAGAGCGCACTTTTCCTGCGATCCGCGAACAGCTATGCGACTTTTATTCGGTCCACTGCCGCCGGCCATGAGCGGTCTACTCGATCATTCGACTCTGAATAGCTGGTGCCCGTTGCCGCTCTCCCTGCCCCGGCCGGATGAGGTCTAGCGACAGGGCGAGGTTCACTCTGAAGCCGCACTTTTGACGATCGGAATGAGCGCTGCTCCGGCCAGGACCATGGCGATGCACAACAGCTGTCCCATGCTCAGCGGTCCGAGTACAGCGCCGAGATGTGCATCCGGCTCACGGAAGAACTCGATGAAAAAGCGGGCCACACCATAGCCAATGAGATAGAGCGGCAAGAAGAGTCGCGACAGGATCGGCTGTCGGCGAAGACCCCATAAGATAATAAATAGCACTATTCCTTCAAAAAAGGCTTCGTACAATTGAGAAGGATGGCGAAGATGAGCCATGTCCGTTGGGAAATACATACCCCAGGGCCGCTGCGTCACGCGGCCATATAATTCGCCGTTGATGAAATTCCCCAATCGGCCAAAGGTATAGCCCAACGGAATGGCCGGGACCACGAGATCGGCCATGTCCCAGAAATTAATTTTGTGCCTTTGACAATGAAAAAGGGACAGGAGAATGACACCGATGACGCCGCCATGAAATGACATGCCGGCGAAACCGGTGTATCTGAGACCATCCTTCAGTTCGAACGGCAAAAGAATGCCGAGGGGATTGGTGAAGATCATATCGCTCTCGTAAAAGAGCACGTATCCCAATCGTCCGCCTAAAAGGACGCCCAGAATCGCCAGCCCGAACCAGTCTTGCGTCGCTTTTTTATTGATCAAAACACCTTCAACCCGGTAGCGATACATCACCAGGACGAAAACGATGCTGAAAGCCATAACGTACATCATGCCGTACCAGCGTAACTGGAAGGGCCCGAGGCTAAAAATCTCGGGATTCATTTTTTCAGGAAGACGTTGCCACCAGGTCATAGCTGTTCCGCTGGAGGTTCAACCGCATTGTTCGTCATCAATCTCACAATTTTGGCTGTAATTGAGAATTTTTGCATGACGTCTGTATCTCTTTAATCAGATTAGCGAAAGTTTCTTGTCATATAGAATAGAGATGTGAAATTCATATGGATCGTTTTGAACGTTATTTCATGTAACTATTGAATGCTCCTTGATGTTTCAATTTGTATGAGGAATGGAGGATAGAAATGAAAAATAATGTGCATCTGTTCATCGTATTTGTCTGCATTGCATCCATGCAAGTCAATGCTGAGCCGGATTTATTCATCTCTGAATATGTGGAGGGGAGCGGCTTCAATAAAGCCCTCGAGCTATACAATGGCACGGGCTCGCCGATCGATTTGTCCGGATATACGCTGGAGCGTTACACGAACGGCGCAGCAGAGGTCTCCTCATCCCTCTCGCTCGCCGGCATCCTCGAGCATGAGGATGTCTGGGTTGTCGCGCACTCTTCAGCGGATTTGCTCCTCATCGAGGTGGCGGATATCACCAACGGCTCGGTCCTTGGCTACAACGGCGATGACGCCATCGCACTCCGGCGCGGCGAAACGCTCATCGATATCATCGGCATTATCGGTCAAGATCCGGGGACAGAATGGGGCAGCGATCTGCTCAGCACCGCTGACAATACGCTGCGGCGTTCGCCCACTGTCTGTTCCGGCAATGCGGTTTTCAGCCTTGAGACAGAATGGTCTGGCTACGCAGTGGATACGTTCGATGGGATCGGCGTTCACAGCGCCGACTGCGGCCAGAGCACGACGCCCATCTATGACATCCAATACACAGCTGATCCTGGCGGTGATTCGCCTTTCAAGGATCAGGCCAATATCGTAACCGATGGCATTGTGACAGGGCGGTTCAGTGGCGGCTATTTCATCGCCGAACCCGCCGGCGGTCCGTGGCGCGGTTTGTGGATTTCAGACAGCGCGCATGATCCGGCGTTGGCGGATCGCATCCGGTTGACCGGGACCGTTCGCGAGGTCGATGGCCGGACAGAGTTGCATGATGTGATACAATTTCAGCTCTTGTCGAGCGCGAATGCGCTGCCGGCGCCGGAGATTGTCACGAGCGGTGGCGTCGCTGCCGAACAGTGGGAAAGCGTGCTGGTCTGTCTTGCGAACGTCACGGTGACCGGCACTGATCTCGAGGATGGCGAATGGACGGTGAATGATGGCTCCGGCGAGGTTCGGGTCGGAAGCAAGGGCGCCTTTTCCTACGTTCCTGCAGTGAATGACCAACTCGTGCAACTCATCGGCCTCGTCGACTGGGATGAAAATCGCGCTGTCGTCCAACCCCGCAGTGACGCTGATATCCATCGGCGTGTGAATGTGGCGCTCGTCATCAATGAAATTCTGGCTGATCCGGATGCCGCAGATGGGGATGCCAATGGAGATGGTGTGGTGGATACGGCCGATGATGAATTCGTAGAGATCGTCAACACATCGGATGGCGACCTCGATCTGTCGGGCTGGACCGTGGCCGATGCCGCCAGCGTGCGCCATATCTTCGCGGACGGCACGCTGTTGCGCCAGGGCGGTGCGCTGGTCCTGTTTGGCGGCGGCTCTCCGAGCGGTGATTTTGGCGGCGCTCTCGTGCTGGTGGCGAGCAGCGGATCGTTGAGTCTCAACAATACCGGCGACACGGTGACCTTGAATGACGGCGCCTCCGATGTGCTGACCGAAACCTATGGCGCGACAGCAGGAGACAATCAATCCATCACTCGATCGCCTGATGTGATCGGCGACACATTCATCAAGCATTCTCTGGCCCCGGATGCCGATGGAGCTCTCTATTCTCCCGGTTTATTCACTGCCGGTTACAGTCTATCGGCGACATTGATTCACGAAATTCAAGGGAGCGGCGCTCTTTCTCCGTACGAAGGGCGGTCCGGCGTCATGATCGAGGGGATCGTCACCGGCGATTTCCAGGCTGAAGGAGCGTTGAGCGGCTTTTTCATGCAGGAAGAAACCGCGCAGTTTGACGCGCACGAATCGACCTCCGAAGGCATCTTTGTCCGCGATGATGGCTTTGGCGTTGATGTCAAGGTGGGTGATGTGGTTCGTGTGACCGGGACGGTGCACGACTATTATGATCGCACCGAGATGATGCTCGTCACGCGACTCATCGTCCGGCATGTCGCTCTCCCCGAAGCGCACGTCGTCATCCTGCCGATGGCCAGCGATGAGCTTGAAGCTTTTGAAGGGATGTTGATTCAAATCGAACAAGAGTTGACTGTGACCGGCACGAATGGTCTGCTGCAATACGGTGAGCTCGAACTCGCCGTGAACGGGCGGCTGTTCACACCGACGAACAGCGTCGCGCCAGGAACGGATGCCGTGAATCTGCAGCTCGAAAATGGCCGACGCCGCATTCAGATCGATGACGGCAGTCGCGTTGAAAATCCAGCGCCAATCCCCTATTTCATCGAGAACACACTCCGATTGGGCTCGACGCTGCCGTCTCTCACCGGCGTGCTCGATTATAGCTTTGGGCAGTATGAGATTCATCCCACGGAAAATATCAGTTTTACCGACGCTAATCCGCGGGTTGAGCCGGCGTCGGTCAACAGCTCTGTGAAAGCCGCCGCTTTCAACGTCTGTAACTTTTTCAACGGCGATGGTCAAGGGGGAGGATTTCCCACGAGTCGCGGTGCAGCGACCTGGCAGGATTATATTCGGCAACGCGAAAAGCTCATCAATGCCATGGCGGCGATCGATGCCGCCGTACTGGGTGTTGTTGAATTGGAGAACGACGGCTTTGGCGCTGGCAGCGCCATTCAGGATCTGGTGAATGGTTTGAACGAAGCGACGGCCGGCGCCTATCGTTTCATCGATCCGGGTCTTGATCGCATCGGCGATGATGAAATCACTTGCGGCATCATCTATAAATCGGCTATATTCACACCGATCGGCGATGTGGCGATTTTGGATCATACGGTCAATGCCCTGTTTGATGCATCCAATAGACCTTCATTGGCGCAGACATTTCAGGATGCCCGCAGTGAAAAATTCACTTTTGTCGTCAATCATTTCCGATCCAAGAGCACGCCCTGCCCCGGCGATGAAGACGCAGGGGATGGGCAAGGACATTGCAACCAGACGCGCGTCAATGCAGCCATCGCCTTGAAAGAGTGGCTGGCCGCAACGCCGACCGGCGTTCCGGATGATGATTTTCTGCTGATGGGTGATTTCAATGCCTATTTACATGAAGATCCCGTGATGGTCTTGAAAGACGCTGGCTATATCAACCTGATTGAGACGGGGATGAATGGCTATAGTTATGTCTATGAAGCGCAATCCGGGGCGATAGACCACGCTTTAGGATCCGCTTCTCTCTATATGCAAACAACCGGCACGACCCTGTGGCATATCAATGCTGATGAGCCGGCGGAATTGGGCTATAGCAGCACAAATCCTGCGGCGCTTTATGATGCCGGACCCTATCGCTCCTCTGATCATGATCCGGTGATTGTCGGCCTGGAATTGGCGCCGATCGTCATAAAATTATCATTTTTTCAGGCGCGATTTGAAAAAAGCCATGTCACGATTCAATGGCGTACCGAAAGTGAGATGAATGTCGCCGGCTATAACGTGCTGCGAAGTGAGGCCAGTGATGGACTCTTTATAAAAATCAATGACGATCTCATTGTCAGTCAGGGCGATTCCGGACGAGGCGCTGATTACGCCTATTTCGATCTTGCTGGATCTCTGTCCAGCTTTTATAGATTGGAGTCGGTGACGCTGGACGGTCAGGTCAAATCGTACGGGCCGGTCTCTGTGACAATTGCCGAGCAAGTTGGCGAGGATTCTCTGCCGAATGATTTTGCGCTGTATGTCACTCATCCCAATCCATTTAATCCATTCACTACAATACAATACGATGTCGCCAACCCCGGCCATGTGGAGATTCTGCTCTACGACGTGCGGGGACGACTGGTGCGAACGCTGCTGAATGCAAATCGCAATGCCGGCTCATTCGAGATTCAGTGGGACGGACAGGATGACGCGGGCCACACGGCCGCTGCAGGATTGTATTTCTGCAGAATGAGGACAGGCGATTTTGTCGGAGTGCAGCGTATGCTGCTGATAAAATAAGTAGAACGATTCTCCAGGATTTTGCAGACACAATGGAGATGGCATGGAAATACAAGTTCAGAGATGGGGGGACAGTCTCGCCATTCGAATCCCAGCCGCATTCGCCCTGACAACGCAGATCGTCGATGGTTCACTTGTTGAACTGTCCGTATCAGGCGGAACCCTGATCGCAGCTCCGATCGAGAAGAAAAGTCATGCAGTCCGGTTCACTGATAGTTCTTCTGCATCTGAACGGGCTGAATGATGAGGGAGAAGCTGTCCGCAAAAAAACATTTCATTCTTGCCGGTAAAAAGTTTACATTTGACATCTATTTAAAAGATGCAGAATGAGCCTTGGGCAGTTCTGCCGGCGTCATTCTGAAGAGACCTGCCTAATTTCGAGCTGGAGGATATGGAACAGGGCAAAGTTTATCCGTTGCGGGGTGTGGTGCAACATTATGCATGGGGCGGTTATGACTATATTCCGGATTTACTCGGATTGCGAAACGATCACAAGATGCCGTTTGCCGAACTGTGGCTGGGCGCTCACGGCCAGGCCCCTTCGCGACTGATCCAAGACGGCGACACTTTTCTCAACAGCTTCATTCGGAAGCATGCCGTCAAGGCCTTGGGGCCAAAGGTCATTGGACGATTTGGCACGAGTCTGCCGTACCTGCTCAAGGTGCTGGATGCGCGCGAGATGCTCTCCATACAGGTGCATCCGTCGAAAAGAGAAGCGGAAGAAGGATTTGCGCGAGAGACTGCCGCCGGTGTGGCGGCCGATGCGCCAAATCGCTGCTATAAAGATGATAATCACAAGCTGGAAGTCCATGTGGCATTGACCGACTTTTGGATGCTGCATGGCTTTAGGACAGAGAAAGAAATTGAACGAATCCTCAAGGCGACGCCGGAATTTCGTCAGTTGTTGTCAGAGTTTTATGCAAACGGGCTGGCCGGACTCTATCGATACATCATGCGTTTGCCGCAGGATCGAGTGGACGCGATGCTGAATCCTCTTGTCGCCAGGCTAACGGTGGAAAAGCCCAGCGATAAAGATCAGTCTGACTATTGGGCGTTGAAGGCAGCGGCGACATTCTCACTGCCTGGTGGTCATCGTGACCGCGGACTCTACTCAATCTATCTGCTGAATCTGCTCCACCTCAATCCCGGGGAGAGTACGTTTCAAAATGTCGGCCTGCCGCACGCTTATCTGTTCGGAACCACCATGGAATTGATGGCCAATTCGGATAATGTGCTCCGCGGCGGATTGACGACAAAATATATTCATGTCGATGAATTGCTTAAAACCATCATTTTCGATAGTGGATCACCAAAGATTTCGACTGGCGAAGCCGTTTCCTATGCCGAACGAGTCTACCGGACCGCGGCACAGGATTTTGAATTGAGCAAACTGACCTTATATGCCGGCGAAACCTTTACCAACGCCAACGCAGAGGGTCCTGAAATTTTGCTGCTTTTAAATGGCAAGGCGAGCGTCGACTGCAATGAAGCAAAACAAATATTTGATAGAGGAGAAGCCTTTTTTTCGCCGGCGACAACAGACTATCATATAACGGCGCTGAATGACGCCATACTTTTTCGCGCCAAGACGCCCCTTTGAAGGCATCAGCAGGCAATGAGAAACAAGCCCTGTACGTCTGTCAGAGTACAGGGCTTGTTTTTTGGGGATTTTTCCACGCGCAAACTCGCCGTAGAACTACAGTGACCAACCCTTGCGATATTCCATTTTCAGCATCGCTGTTGCGGTGTCATTGCCCTTGATGACCATGTTCACCGGATCATACTCGATCACTTCATATGGAAATTTCAGCGCGATATTGCCGAGCAGCACCGATTCTGCCAGGGGACCTGCATAGCTGAAATCAGCGCTCGCCGGCTTGTTCTCTTTGATCGCCTGTATCCAGTTCTGCTCGTGGGAGGTTTCAATTCTGGGGATCGTTTTTGCCGGAATCTTGTAGGTTTGCATGGCCTTTTCCGGGATCAAACGAACCATGTCATCGCCCTGCAGCAGTTTGCCCTTTGAACCGACATAGATCGCACCATTGGTCGGCATGCGTCGACGCGGTTCCAGTTCATCCGGCCGCGACGGTTGCAGACCGCCATCATACCAAAAGAGCTTGAGCGCGGGCATATTGTCGCGCGCGGGGAAATTATAGGTGACAATGGACGCCTTGGGAAAAGTCTCGCCAAGCGGCAGTTTCTGCCAAATGTCGTCATCGGTGAAATCCATGGAAAAGCTGGCGTTCACGCTTGTGGGATAGGTGAGCTTGAGCGCTGTCCAGGGGTGGTCGATGAAGTGGCAGCCCATATCGCCGAGTGCGCCGGTGCCAAAATCCCACCAACCGCGCCATCGAAACGGATGATAAATCTCATTATAGGCTCTGAATCGCGCCGGACCGAGCCATAGATCCCAGTCCATGCCTTTTTGCAGTTCCATCTGTTCGGGCCGTTTATAAATGCCCTGCGGCCACACGGGTCTGTCCGTCCAGATGTGCACCTCTGTCACTTCGCCGATGGCGCCGTCCTGCAGCCACTCAGCCTCCAGGCGGATTTCTTCGCCGGAGTGGCCCTGGTTGCCCATCTGCGTGATCAGTTTTTTCTCTTTAGCCATATCTGCCAGGACACGCGCTTCGTGAACGGTATGGGTGAGAGGCTTTTGCGTGTAGACATGCTTGCCGAGTTGCATGGCAGCGACGCTGGCCACTGCATGCGTATGATCCGGCGTTGCAATCACAACCGCGTCGATGACGTCTTTCTGTTCCTCCAGCATGATGCGAAAATCCCGATAGCGCCGGGCGTCTGGATAAGTTTCAAAGGTTTCTCTGGCGTATTCCCAGTCCACATCCACCAGCGCCACGATATTTTCGGTCGCCATGTTTTTCAGGTTCTCTTTGCCCATGCCGCCGACGCCGATGCCGGCGATGTTGAGTTTATCGCTCGGCGCTGGCCCGGCGGCGCCGCCGAGGACGTGACGTGGCACAATCGTGAATGCTGATGCTGCGGCCAAACCGCTGATGAACTGCCGTCGGTTTACGCCACTATTCTCTTTTTTCTCTTGCACTGTGTACCTCCTTT
>RQOI01000239.1 GCA_003854995.1 Candidatus Zhuqueibacterota bacterium | reverse complement strand
GGCCTTGAGTGGTTAAAAGCGAACCGCCGAGCTCGCCGAGGAACGCAGAGAAAATCAGACATCAATGATCGACGCGATTCGTAAGAGAACCAGAAAATAAAGTTATGAGCAAGACTGTACAAAAGATTGATTATGCTGTCCCCCTTTCATCCTGTGAACGCGCTGTTGGCTATCTCGCAGCTGCTCTCATTTTTCTTCTTTTCATCGCCACGGCTAAAAACTTTGGCTCACTACCAGACATCATCCCCACCGATTTCGACAGCGCCGGCAAACCGGATGGCTGGGGCAGTCGGTGGACCATCTGGCTGATACCTATCGTCTCCCTCATCATCTCTGTCATTTTGTCGCTGGTGAATAAATTTCCCCAGCTCATAAATTATCCTGTCAAAATCACTGCGGAAAATGGGCAACGCCAGTATGTTCTTGCCCGGATGTTCCTGAAGACCATCAGGCTCGCCATAGTGCTGATTTTTTGCATTCTGCAATGGTACTGGCTGAGAGTCGCTCTCGGTCAAGCATCTGCTTTTGCACCATTTTTCATGCCGCTGCTTTTGGCGCTCGCTTTTCTTCCCATTTGTCTCTATTTGGTTCTTGCTATACGCGCTCGCGGATCGTCCTGACGGAAGGTCGCCAATATTGTATTCGAATGACAATTGTGAGATTGGAACTTGTCGCGCGGCCCTGCAGAAAGCTCAGCGCGACTGGTTTTGTTTTTGCACGCCTGACCAGCTTCGGGCGCTGCGACCGATCTGATGAAAATCGCTTCGCTGCATTGACACTTATATATTCTTTTCGTAAATTGAAATAATTTGTTGTCATTATCCGAGGATTTCATGAAAATAACTTGTGCATTTTTTCTTTTATCATTTTCTCTCTTTGCCCAGAACAGCACGATCATCTTTCAGGTCACCAATTCCATCACCTGGGAGACGTTGATGCCGGACAGCGTTTATGTCCTCAACCAGACGCAATTCATCGATACCATGCTGGTAGGGACGACCACATTAGATCTGAACAGCTTGACACGTGTCGATGACGCAGAGTCTACAACGCCGGCGCACTTTCAGTTGTCAAACAACTATCCGAATTCTTTTGTGGATCAGACGGAATTCGTCCTCACTCTGCCCATCAATGATGATGTGACGGTTGCGGTTTATAATGTGCTGGGACAGCGCGTGGCGCTCTTTTCGGCCATGCTGCCCGTCGGGCGACACGCCTTTCTCCTCGAAGGCGCGGCCCTGGCCAACGGCGTCTACTTTGTCCGGGCGTCGAGCTCTCTCGGCATGGAGACGATAAAGATGCTCAAGGCGGGTGAACAGATCGCCTCCGAGGTTGTGCTGCATTATCGCGGCGCCGGCGCAATCCCCACGGGCGTTGCGCTGCAAAAGCCGCGTCGACAGCCGGGCGATATCTACAGTTTCACGGTTTACGTCGATGGTTACATCCCGCAGATGCTCGACAATCAGGCGCCGATGGGCGGCGAAACCTATCAGTTCGATCTCATGCCCGTGCCGCCGCCGGATGATTTCACCAGTCATTGGTACGGCTTTAATCTGCTGGAAAAGTTCACCGTTGAAGGATCGAACACCGGCTATCAGGAGAGCGATTTTTTGATGATATCCGAACTGGGTTTCAATTTTGTCCGGTTGCCGATCGACTATCGCACCTATACCGTGGCGGGTGACTGGTACAGCTACGACGAAGCAGGTCTGTCGCAGATCGACGATGCCGTGGCGTGGGGGCAAGCCTATGATGTGCACGTCAGCATCAACCTGCACCGCGCGCCCGGCTATTGCGTGAATCCACCGAGTCAGCCCTTGCCGGCAAATCAGAATGTCAGTCTCTGGGAGGATCAGGAGGCGCAGGCGGCTTTCGCCGAACACTGGCGCATGTTTGCCGAGCGCTACAAGAATGTGCCGCGAAACGCCTTGAGCTTCAATCTGGTCAATGAGCCGGCTAATATCGACGGCGACACCTATGTGAACGCTGTACTGCCGGCCATCGAGGCCATCCGCCAGATCTCCCCGGATCGCATCATCATCTCCGATGGCGTTGACTGGGGCAATGCCCGTGTCGATGCCATTCTCGAATATGGCGTGGTCATGTCGCCGCATTTTTACAATCCCTTTCAGCTGACCCATTATAAAGCTGAGTGGGCGGACGGTTCGGACAGCTGGCCGGAGCCAACATGGCCGCCGCAACTCGTGCCGAACTATCTGTATGGTTCCTACAAGAGTCCCTGGAACACGCCGCTGAGCATCGACGGTGAATTCCCGGCCGGCACAGAGATCACCCTGCACGTCCAGCAGGTTTCGACGCGCGCTGATTTTCGCATGACCGCGGACGACAAGACAGTCTATACGCACCTCTTTCAGCCCGGCCCGGGTGAGGGGGAATGGAAAGAGGTCATTTATCAGGAGGAGTGGAATGTCTACCAGAATATCTATGACCGCGACTATTCCTTCACTCTCGAAAAAGATGCCAAAACACTATCCCTGCGCGTCTATGATGGCGACTGGATGACCTTTTCCGAGCTGAAGATCACTCGGCACAGCTCGAACCTGCCGGATATTCATGTGCAGCCCGGGATAACGGATTGGGGCGTACCGCAAGCGTCATTTCGTGCCGATGAAAATGGGGTGCTCGTCGTCAGCAAAGCGCCAACCGGATTTGCAGATCTGTTCAAGATGAACGGCTTCCTGGACAAGTGGATCGAGCTCAAACGCGATGGCACGCCTGTGCATGTGGGTGAATGGGGCGTCTATAACAAAACGCCGCATGATGTGACCATCCGTTTCATGGAAAATCGGCTAAAGGCCATGCGCTCCGCCGGACTCGGCTGGGCGCTGTGGAATTTCCGCGGCAGCTTTGGCATCCTCGACAGTGGTCGCAAGGATGTCGTCTATGAAGATTATAACGGTCACAAGCTGGATCGACGCATGCTGCAATTGCTGCAGGAATATGCAGGAAATTAAACCTGAATGTTGTAAAAGGTCAATTTCTGGCAAAGAAGTAAAAGATCAACACCAAGCCGCAAAAACACGAAGGATCACGAAGAAAAACTTTGTGGCCCTTGGATCCTTGGTGGCTTTGTGTTTGAAAAAGATACTCTTTTAATATTACTCTTTATCATCGCGGCTACCGGCAACTGATTTTTTAACAAATAAACCAAGACCGATGTTCGAAATTACATACAATCACCCATTTTTATTTTCGGAGGTTTGATGAAAAATCTAATTGTGATTTGTCTCGTCATTTTTGCGATGATGGCCTGCGCGCAGGAGACGCCGAACGATGGCTGGATCAGCCTGTTCGACGGTGCAACGCTGAACGGCTGGAAATTCAGCGAAGATGCTGGTACTTTTTCAGTGCAGGACAGTCTGATCGTGGTGCACGGCAAACGCAGCCACCTCTTCTATGTGGGAGATGGTGATGTGAGCTGGACAAATTTCGAATTCAAAGCGGACGTCATGACAGAGCCCGGCGCCAATTCGGGTATCTATTTCCACACCGAATTCCAGCAAGACGGCTGGCCGGCAAAAGGTTATGAAGTGCAGGTCAACAACTCGCACTCCGACTGGCGGCGCACCGGCAGCCTCTACAGCATCGTTGATGTGAAAGAATCACAGGCCAAAGATAATGAATGGTTCACCGAGCACAT
>RQOI01000019.1 GCA_003854995.1 Candidatus Zhuqueibacterota bacterium | reverse complement strand
TGGCAGGTCAGTCGCCTCTCCAGCGGGGAAAGACAGCGCCTGGGACTTGTACGTCTCCTGGCGAACCGCCCGGCTGTGCTGCTGCTCGATGAACCGACCGCCAATCTGGATCCGCGCTTTGTCGGCGAGGTCGAAGCCATGCTCAATCGTTACAAGGAACAGCGTCCCGCCTCCCTCATCTGGGTGAGTCATGATCGCGGCCAGCTCGAACGCGTGGCGGATCGCCTCTTTGAAATCAGGGACCAACGCCTGCTGGAGGTGAACCGTGGCTAGTGAGATCATTGCGCTCACACCGCTCGATTTGGCCCTGGCGGCCATCCTGGTGGTGCTGCTGGCTGGACTGACCATCCTGCTGCACCTCGGCTTGTGGAAACAGATCGTCATCGCCGGATTGCGAACGACGGTGCAGCTTTTTCTGATCGGCTTTGTGCTGAAATGGATTTTTCGGTCGGATTTTCTTTTTATCACCGCCCTGGCCCTGGTGATGCTGTTGGCCGCCGGTCGAGAAGCGGTGCTGCGACAAAAGCGGCGATTTGTCGGCATCTGGGGTTTTTCATTCGGCGCCCTGGCCATGTTTCTGT
The DNA here is from genome assembly GCA_003854995.1 of Candidatus Zhuqueibacterota bacterium. Lineage (GTDB taxonomy): Bacteria > Zhuqueibacterota > Zhuqueibacteria > Residuimicrobiales > Krinioviventaceae > Kriniovivens. Next base: position 20,350 of record RQOI01000019.1, on the reverse strand, counting down.
CCTCATTCACGATCACTTTCCTGGCGCTCGTCTTTGTCATTCACAATGAGCCGTGGTATCTGCCGCAATATGCGATTCCGATCCTCGGCATGATGCTGGGCAATACCATGAACGGCATCGCCCTCGGCCTGGATCGATTGACGACGACCGCCTGGCAGGGACGCGCCGTCATCGAAGGGCGACTCATGCTCGGGCAGACGTGGAGCCAGGCCATCGGCGATATCCGCAAAGACAGCATTCGCAGCGCCCTCATACCGATCATCAACGCCATGTCCATTGCCGGCCTCGTCAGTCTGCCCGGCATGATGACCGGACAAATCCTGGCCGGCAATCCGCCGCTCGAAGCCGTCAAGTACCAGATTCTCATCATGTTCATGATCGCCTCGGGCACCGGTTTCGGCAGCCTGGCGGCGGTCTATCTCGCATCGCGACGGCTGTTTGACGAGAGAGGACGGTTGCGGCTGGATCGGTTGCGGGGATAAAACTTGTGCGGACGAGGCGGGTCAGTCGCACGGATCGAGCAAAATCGCGGAACATTCGCCGCTTTTTTTATGTTCAATTCAGTACTTTGATTATTTACCTTGAAATGCTTATCTTTATATTATGCTCGAGACCGGAACCATCATATCAATTGACGGACAACAAGCGATCGTTCAGTTGCTGCGCGGCGATCAATGTGAAGGCTGTCATGCTTGTCACGCTTTTGGCGAAAACAAGATGCGCCTCGAAGCATTGAACTCGCTGGGCGCTTCGGTCGGCGACCAGGTGCAAGTGAGGATTGAGCCGAAACTCGTGCTGAAAGGCTCGATGATTCTATTCATCTTGCCGCTCATCGCCCTGCTCATCGGCTATTACCTCGCCGTTCGTTTCGTGCCGCCCTTTTCAGAGGGCGTCGGCATTGTCGGGGCGTTCTCGGCGTTTGCGATCGCTTTCCTCATCATCAAAAAAACGGCAAGACGTACGCCTGAGGTGAATCCGGCGATCATCGTTGATTACGCCCAGCAAACAGAGTGGTCGAAAAGGACAGAGTGATTATGCGCAAAACGCTTTCATATATATTTATTCTTGGACTTTTAGCGCCCGCTTTTGTGCGGGCGGATCAGGGGGTTCGGGTGGTCTCTGCCACCGCCGAACAGATGACCATTGAATTTGAACCGGTGAACTGGCGGACTCGGGCTGTCACGCGTGACGCGCATTCCTACCAGGAAATCTCATTCGATGGCGCCATCACGCAGGCTGAGCCCGGATTGCCGCAGATCCCGGTGAAGGTTTTGACGATCGGCGTGCCGGAGGATGGCGACGCCCTCGTCCAGGTCATCGATTCCGAATTCCAGACGCTCGAAAACGTCAACCTGGCGCCTCTACCCCGAATCATTCGAGCTGAGATCGGTGCAACGTATGCCTACGATCAGGATGAAAGCTATCAATCCGATCGCTTCGCGCCCGAGAGTCTCGTGCGCGCAGAGGAGCCGCACTATTTCCGCTCACAGCGCATTGTCAGAATATATCTGCAACCGCTGCATTATAATCCGGTACAGCGACGCGCCCGGCAATTCACCAGGATCGTCCTGCAGATCAACTATACCGGCACGACGTCTGCGAAAAAAATGCCCCCGGATCCTGACGCCGAACTGTACAAAGGTCTGCTCCTGAATGATGAACAGGCGAAAAATTGGCGCACGTCATCCGAGCGCCCTGCCCTGCGCAAAGTCGATCGTCACTTTTTTCAAGGTGATAATTGGTTCAAGTTGACGATCGCCGGCAACGGCGCGGGCGGCAAAGAGGGCATGCACAAAGTAAGCGGCGCTGCCTTGAGAGAAGCGCTGGCGAAAAAAAATATCTCCTTGTCGTCGATCGATGTCTCGACGATTCAGATTTTCAATAATGGCGGCCGGGTACTGCGTTTTGATCAGGACGCCAGGAATGATACGCTCATCGAAAATCCGATTCTGGTGGTCGGTGAGGCTGATGGCCGGTTGGACGATTCCGATTATATCCTGTTTTACGGTCGTTCCCTCGAAGGCGTTGATTACGATCCGGCTCGCGATCAGCTGAAGCACTATATCAATCCGTATGGCTATGACAATGTCTACTGGCTGACGTTCAATCGGGCGTCGGGCAAACGAATCCGGCCGGTCTCCTCGCAGGCGATAGCTGGACGCACCGTCGAGCCATTCTTCAAGGATCTGGCGTGGATCGAGGAGGAAAAGGTCAACATCTTCAAGTCGGGCATAACCTGGCTGGGGCATGAGATGCGCCGGGACAATAACGCTTATTCTGTCACCTTTCCTTTGCCGGGCGCCCTTGCAGCAGAGGACGCGACGGTGCGGACGGCCATAGCTTCTCTCACCACGGGCCAGCACTATTTTTCCGTCTATGTCAATGGCAATAGTCTCGGGCAGTTTGATCAGTATGGCGGCGCGACGAGCTATTCTTTGATCGAGCGTGTCTTTAACGAGCAAGGCGTTCTGATGGATGGCGACAATACGGTCACCATCAACTATAATGTCGGCTCGGATTTGTCTTTTTCGTACGTCGACTATATCGAGCTCGAGTACAAGCGCCGATTCCGTGCCATCAATGATCTGCTCATGTTCTATTCGCCGTTGAAAAACGATGTTCTTCGATATCAAATTGACGGCTTTTCGAGTAGTGATGTGCGCGTCTTTGATGTCACAGACATTAGAGATATTCGCGAAATTATTGATTTGGACTATGCCAACGGCGCCATTGATTTCGCCGATCAGGCCACAACGATCACCAGTCGGCGCTACGTCGCCCTTGCATCGTCGGCGTACAAGAACGTAGAAGCGGCCGCGATCGCCGCCGTGACGGTCACCGGTTTGCGGCAGGCCAAGAGTGTTGACTATATTATCATCACCCACGATGATTTTCGCCGCCAGGCTGAACAACTGGAGAGCCTGAGGGAAAACTGGAATCCGGAAGAAAGACTTGCCACACAAGTCCTCAACATCTCCGATGTGATCAATGAATTCGGCTGGGGACTTCAAGATCCTGCTGCCATACGCAATTTTTTGGGTTATGCACGGGAAAATTGGGGCGATCCCGGGTATGTGCTGCTCTTTGGCGATGGTCACTTTGATTACAAAAACATTCTGCGGAATAATGTCCCCAATTTAATCATACCATATGAGACGGCCGGTCAATCGGAGACCAATACGCGCGTCACTGATGACTGGTATACCTATCTCAATGGCGACAATAGCGGCATGCAGATGGCCATCGGCCGACTGGTGCCGCAGACCGTGGATGAGGCGCAAAACGCGATTGACAAGATCGTCGACTATGAGACGAATCCCGATTACGGCGAATGGCTCAAGACGGTCACCATCGTCGCTGATGACGAGTACACGAATGATACGGACTGGGAAAAGATACATACCGAGGATGCCGAGGATTTGGCGGAGAGACATGTCCCTGAGCTTCTCGATGTGAAGAAAATTTACCTCATCAACTATCCGGAGGTGAGAACCGCCAGCATCACGGGACGCGAAAAGCCGGCCGCGACGCTCGATTTGCTCGAACAGATAAACTCCGGCTCACTGCTGATCAATTACATCGGCCATGGCAACCCCGATTTATGGGCGCATGAGCGTCTGCTGCTCAATACGCGTGACTTTGAAAAGATACAAAATGGCAGACGGATGGCGTTATGGGTGGCGGCGACCTGCGAATTCGCCCATTGGGACCAGCCGACCTCGCAGAGTTTTGCCGAAGACATTCTCAATGCGTCGGGCCGCGGCGCGGTTGCCATGGTGTCATCCGCTCGTCTGGCTTATGCGAGTGACAACGCCGCTTTTAATAAAAGCCTGTACGATCAGCTCTTTTTCAACTATGTTGCGACAGGTTTTACGGTGCGTCTCGGAGACGCTGTGATGCGCGCCAAGCTGGCCGGTAGCGGCAACAACGTCAATAATGAAAAATATAATCTTTTTGGCGATCCGGCAATGCGTCTGCGCGCTCCCCGCTATCAAGCGGTGATCGACGACATCCGGCCGGACAGCATCCAGGCGCTGAGCAAGATGGTCATTCGTGGCCATATCGAAGACCAGAGACGGATTCTGGATGGCTATGAAGGTAAGATACTCGTGCGCACTTTGGACACGCGAAAAAAGTACAACTATAACAATCCCGGCGGGACGAGTGCGATAACCGGTTTATATACAACCGGGAACACCATATTTCGCGGCGTTGCCACAATTGCCGACGGCGCTTTCAATGTGCAGTTCATCGTGCCGAAGGACATCTCCTATGGCGGACGGGAGGGACGGATCAGCCTTTATTTCTGGAACGACAACAGCTCCGGCTCAGGCGATCGGCGCGGCCTGGCTGTTGGTGGAACGGCGGTCGATCTGCTCGACAAGGAGGGTCCCAGGATGAAAGTCTATTTTGGCGATGAGGATTTCGTCCCGGGAGATTATGTTTCATCACGGCCCACATTACACCTCACGATATCGGATTCGGTGAGCGGCGTCAACACGGCCGGGGATATCGGACATCAGATTCTCCTCACCCTTGATCAAGATTATAATAATTCCATCGATATCACGGAATATTTCACCTATTCCGAAGGCAGCTATACGGACGGCGCCCTCAACTATACGATCCTGGATCTGCCGATCGGTGAACACTCCCTGCAGGTCAAGGCATGGGACAATTCCAATAATTCGTCCATCATCGAGACCCATTTTATCGTCATTGATGATTCCGAACTGGCGATTCGCCATCCCCTCACCTATCCGAATCCCATGTCTGCAGAGTGCAGTTTTCGCTATGAGCTGAGTCAGGATGCAGAGGTGTCGATCAAGATTTTCACTGTGGCGGGGCGCTTGATTAAGGCGTTTGAGCCTCTGCATGGGCATGTCGGATATAATGTCTTTCCCGAATCCTGGGACGGACGTGATGATGCGGGCGATCCGGTGGCCAACGGCGTTTACCTCTACAAGATTGCAGCCAAATCGCAGCGTGCGGACGAGAAACTGTCGGCGGAGATTGTGGAAAAGCTGATCGTGGTGCGCTGAAAATCAGGCTGTCTGTGCAGCAGAAGAGAGAGTGTGTCTCAATGGATCATCTCCGCATCCCCGAGGTGTTCCAGTTCTGTTGGTGGTTTCTCGGTCAGGATGAAGATGAACAGCAGCAGCATGCCCACGGTTATCGCACAGTCCGCCACGTTAAAGACCGGCCAACGGTTCAATGTATAGCCGGGAAAGTCGATGAAGAGGAATTGAAAGGGGGGGATGTTGATGTCGAAAAACTCGAAATCGAGATAATCAACCACTGAACCGCGAATGATGCGATCGCCCACATTGCCGATCGCGCCGCCGAGGATGAGCGCCATCGAAAAGCGCGCCAAAAATTTTTCACCCTTCATCCTGAAAAGATAGAGCATGATCGCCAGACTTGCGATCACGGCAAAAATGGTGAAAAAACCGCTGTGCCCCACTTTGATCCCGAACGCCATGCCGGCGTTTTCCACATAGGTGATACGAAAAAAATCGCCCAGCACCCGATCGGACTGGTGCAACTGCATTGAATGACTGATATAGATTTTCGTCATTTGATCGAGAAGGACGACGATTGCGGTGACGCTGAGAATTTTCAACGATTTCATCAATACTTGCTTTTTGTTAGTTCTTCTTTTGACTTGCAATTGATGCACAGGCGCACATGCGGCACTGCTTCGAGTCGGTCTTGACCGATCTCATTTCCGCAGTTGATGCACTTGCCGAACTCGCCTTTTTCAATTCGTTCCAGCGCCATGTCCAGGTGGTAGAGATAATTTTGTTCCCGTGACGCGAACATGTACTGTTTTTCGCGTTCCATCGTGTCGGTCCCCTGATCCGCCATATGCAGCGAATAGGTTGAGTGATCGCCGGCAGAGTCGCTCACGCTGTTGTTCAGTCCGCTTTCTTTGAGCTTGTTCAACTGCTCTATGAGTTCCTGCCGTTTTCGCATGATGATTTTTTTGTAATGATTCAGCTGTTTTTTGTTCATCTCAACCTCCCAATCACATAGGAGCAAAAAAAGGCTGTCGATGCATGCTGACAGCCCATTGCTTCATTTTACAATTGCTATTCCAACTAAAGCGGCCAAGTCATCGATCTTGAGTTCTTTTTGAAAATCTCCATTAATGGCAGTGCCATGTTCAATTCCCAGACAGAGCGTCTCGTTTTGGATATATTCAGCCTCGTTCATGAGGGCTTTTGCCAGTCGATCCGATGCCTTGACAAAGATATTGATGCGATCTGTCACCTGAAAACCGGCTTCTTTGCGCATATTTTGCACGCGATTGACAAATTCGCGCGCCAAGCCCTCGTCCAGCAGCTCTTCCGAAATGTCTGTTGCCAACGCAATGGTCAAATCGCCCTCGGTCGCTGCAGCCAGGCCAGGTTTATCTTCAGTTTTTATGATCATGTCGTCCGGCAGAATCATTGCTTCGTGCCCATCTACAACCAATCGCTCTCCGCCATTATTCAATATATTTTTTATCTCCCGCTCGCCGAATGACTTGATGGCTTCAGCGGCCTGGTTGACGAGTCTGCCAAATTTGGGGCCGAGATTCTTATACACGGGTTCGGCTTTGAGGTTCAATAGCTCGTTCTGGTCCTGTACAAACTGAATGCTTTTGACATTCAATTCCTCGATGATGAGATTTTCCATGTCTTTGATCAGCTGCGCGCGACGACCATCCTTGTCCACTATGAGAATTTTTGCCAACGGCTGTCGCACTCGTAGTCCCGCATCATTGCGTATGGATCGACCTGCCTCAACCATGCGGCGGACGAGCTGCATGCGTTCCTCAAGCAGGGCATCGGCGTAATCGAGCGGCGCGGAACCTGTGGTCGGATAATCGCACAAATGCACGCTGGTGGCGAAATGTTTGTTCTCGCGCGTCAAGTTGCGATAAATGGCTTCTGAAAGAAACGGTGCAAACGGCGCCATCAGTCTGCACACAGTCACCAGACATTCATGCAGCGTCTGGAAGGCTGCGCGTTTATCGTCTCCCATCTCCGACTTCCAGAATCGGCGACGCGAGCGGCGAACGTACCAATTGGATAAATCATCGACCACAAAATCAGCCAGCGCGCGGGCTGCTTTTGTCAAATCATACTCTGCAAGGTTGCTGATGATGTTTGCCGACACACTTTGCAGGACCGCCAGTATCCAGCGATCGATCTGCGAGCGACGCTCAGGCGCGATGCGCTCTGCATGGCTATATTCGAACTGGTCAATGTCGGCGTACATGGCAAAGAAGGAATAAGTGTTGGTCAGCGTGCCAAAGAATTTTCGATTCACATCCTGAAGACCATCTTCATCATATCTGGTCGGCAGCCAGGGCGGACTGACGGTCAACAGATACCAGCGCAGGATATCGGCGCCGTATTTTTCCATCTGTTGGAAGGGATCGACCGAGTTGCCCTTTGATTTCGACATTTTTTGTCCCTCTTTGTCGAGGATCATGTCGACCGAGAGGCAGGTCTTGAAAGTCGGTTGGTCGAACAGAAATGTGCCAATGACCAGCATGGAATAAAACCAGCCGCGGGTCTGGTCAACGCCCTCTGAGATAAAGTCGGCGGGAAATTTTTTCGCAAAAATGTCCTTATTCTCGAACGGATAGTGCCATTGCGCCACCGGCATGCTGCCGGAATCGAACCAGCAGTCAATGACTTCGGGCACGCGTCGCATCAGGCCGTTGCATTTGGGACATTTCATGAGGATGGCATCGACGGACGGTTTGTGCAGGTCGAGATTTACGGGGACGTCGATGCCCTTTTCACGCAGTTCGGCCGTGCTGCCGATGCAGTCATCATGCTGGCACGCCTCACATCGCCAGACCGGCAGAGGGGTGCCCCAGAAGCGATCGCGCGACAGCGCCCAATCGATGTTATTTTCAAGCCACTCACCAAATCGACCCGAACCGACTTCTTTCGGATGCCAATCTATCTTTTTGTTGTTGGCGATGAGCTTTTCTTTGATGGCCGTCGTCTTGATGTACCACGATTTACGCGCATAGTACAGCAAGGGAGATTTGCAGCGCCAGCAATGCGGATAGCTATGGGTGATCTTTTCTGTCCTGTAGAGCAGTCCGCGATGTTTCAAATCGACGATGATATCTACATCCGCATCTTTGACAAATCGCCCAGCCCATGGCGTGACAGCTGATACGAACTTGCCGCTTTTATCAACGGGATGTATCATCGGCAGATCATATAAAAGTCCCAGTTGATAGTCGTCTTCACCAAACGCTGGCGCGATATGGACAATGCCCGATCCGTCCGACATGGTGACGAAATCGGCAAGTGCAGTGTAATAGGCCTTTTTATCCGGCTCGACATACGAGAAGAATGGTTCATAGTCTGAATTGGCCAGTTCAGAGCCGTTGAACGATTCGACGATTTCATAATCGCCCTCCAGCACTCCCAGTCGCGCCTGCGCGAGGATCAAATACTGCTCCTTATGCAGCACCTTGACATAGGTCGCGTCCGGATGCAGCGCCAGCGCGACGTTGGAAATGAGCGTCCACGGCGTCGTCGTCCAGACGAGGAAGTAGGTGTTATCGCGGTTTTTGATTTTTGCCTTGACGTAGATCGATGGATCTTTGATCTCCTCGTAGCCCTGCGACACTTCATGGCCGGACAACGGCGTCTCGCAATGGGGACAATAGGGCAAAATTTTGAATCCCTGATAGATGAGACCTTTTTCCCAAAACTGTTTCAGAATCCACCAGACCGACTCGATGTAGTCGTTGGTATAGGTGATATAGGGATTATCCAGATCGATCCAATACCCCATGCGCTCGGTGAGTTGATCCCATTCTTGCTTATAGGTCCAGACGCTCTCGCGACATTTTTTGCAGAATTCTGCGACGCCATACTCGATCACCTGGTCTTTGCCGTCGAGTCCCAGCTCTTTTTCAACCTCGATCTCGACCGGCAGTCCGTGTGTGTCCCAGCCCGCCTTGCGTTCCACTCGATATCCCTGCATGGTCTTCAGGCGGCAGACGACATCCTTGACCGTTCGTGCGATGACATGATGGATTCCGGGTCGACCATTCGCCGTCGGCGGCCCTTCGTAAAAGACAAAAGGATTATCAATCGGTCTGTCGTTGATGCTGCGTTCGAATGTTTTATCTTCTTGCCAAAATTTGAGGATCTCCCGTTCGAGCTCTGGCAGCTTGCTGTTATCAATCGGTTTGTATTTCATTTTGCGCTCTATAAATATTTTTCCAGAATGGGTCTCAGCTTTTCGACGGTCTCGGCCGGCCATAACGATTTATCGGTGATGAACGAAATGGCGAGGGCGTCTTTGCAGTCGCATTCGGTATCGCTGATCTTGGGTATGGCGCGTGTGATGATCTCTTTGGCCGTTTCAGTGTTCTTGTGCATCACCTCAATGATGCCGTTTACAGAGACGGTGTCTCCGATTTCCTCGTGCCAGCAATCGAAATCTGTGACCTGCGCGATGGTCGCATAGCAAATTTCAGCCTCTCGCGCCAGACGCGCTTCGCTCATCTGCGTCATGCCGATGACGTCCATGCCCCACTGACGATAGGTTTGCGATTCCGCCAGCGTTGAAAATTGCGGTCCTTCCATGTTCAAATAGACGCCGCCGTCCTTAACGCGCGCATTGATTTCGTTCGCGGCTGTTAAAAGGACCTGGCGCAGTTTCTCACAAACAGGATGCGCCATCTGCACATGCGCGACGATGCCGTCGCCGAAAAAGGTGTGCGGCCGCGCCTGATTCGAGCGGTCGAAAAAATTGTCAATGATGACCGAATCGGTCGGGACATAATCTTCTCGCAGTGAGCCCACCGCTGATACGGAGATGATGTGGGATACGCCGAGTTTTTTCATGCCAAAGATGTTGGCGCGATAGGGCACTTCTGTCGGCAATAGCCGATGGCCGCGGCCATGCCGCGGCAGAAAAATAACATCGCACCCTTCAAGGGTGCCGGTGACGTAACCATCCGAGGGATGGCCAAAGGGCGTCTCGACATAGACTGTTTTAATGTTCTTGATGCCTTCTATCTGATAAAGTCCAGATCCGCCGATAATTCCGATTCGTGACATCAGACTAGATCCTCTTTATGATTTCTTCGACAAGAGCGTTGAACGTTGGCGTGATCTCCTTTGCCACTCTTGAGACCTGCTCGTGGCTGATCGGCTGCATCTCTTCCGGCAATGACTGGTCGGTGATGGCCGATAGCCCAAGGACGTCCATGGCCAGTTGCCGCGCCACCAGAACTTCCGGCACGACGGACATGCCAATCGAGTCGATGCCAAAAGCTCGCAGCATGCGAATTTCCGCCGGCGTCTCAAAACTCGGGCCGCTGACTGCGGCGTAGATGCTGTCCACCAGTTTGATGCCCAAATCCTCGGCTGCTTTGTGCGCCAGATGACGCAATTTAACGCTGTAGGGTTCGCTCATATCCGGGAATCGTGAACCCAGAAATGGATCAAAAGTCCCGATGAGCGGATTGTCGCCCATTAGATTGATATGATCATTGATCAGCGCCAGTGTGCCCGGGGAGAGCTCCTCACGAATGCCTCCTGCCGCGTTCGAGATGATCAACGTGCGTATTCCGAGTTGATGCATGACGCGGATGGGCAGCGTGATCTCTTGCATCGTATAGCCTTCATAGTAATGAAAGCGCCCCTGCATCGCCAGCACGGCTTGGCCTGCCAGCGTGCCGCTGATCAATTTCCCCGCATGAAACTCTACCGTGGATTCCGGAAAATAGGGGATTTCCCCATAATTGATCATCGTCGCCCGCTGAATCTTGTCGCCGAGCGTGCCGAGGCCGGTTCCGAGGATGAGGCCGATGCGAGGCGGAGCAGCCAACCGATCCGACAGATAGGAGACGGCTTGCATCGTCTTGTCTTTTAGAGATAACGAATTCACGGCATGCTACTTTTTTTCTTCTTTTGGTTCCTCGATCTCGTCCATCTCGTTCAGCAATTGATCAATTTCAGCTTCCAGTTTCATTCGCTCTTCAATGATCTCTTTGATCTTTTGTCGAAGGATGATGTCATCGTTTTGATCGGGCAAAGAAATTACATATCCTGGTTCAGTGCGCGAGGCGAGCACGTTTTCGATCGCCTTGTCGCGATCCCGGCGCGCGCCGGATTCCGCAAACAGCACGGTTCCGGCAGCTAATCCGGCCGTCGTTCCGATGTAGACCGGCGCCTCACTGTCAATGTTGAAAACCTCGTGCGTCATGAGGCTGGCGGCTAAAAAACTGACGCCACCCGAGATGATGCCGCCGACGATGGCATAGGTCGTCAGATTGGCGTTGGTGCGGAAAGAGTCGATTTCGGCTTCGCTGACAATGACGCCGTTTTCGTCCAGAACAGGCTGTGGCCCTTTGATCGTGACGATGTTTTTTAGCAGAAAGCCTCTTTCCTCGCCGTAGCTGTCGTTTACCAGCACCGCCTCACCATTGGCGAGCACGACGACGCCGGACACTTTTTCGCCGTCTGTCGTTTCAAACAGCACTGTTTGATTTCTGTGCAGATCCTTTGGCTCGAGTAGAACATGCTGGGCACTACAAGAGAGCAGTAGAGTGCAGAGAGCCAATGGTCGTCCGAAAAATTTTGTCAAGCCGTTCAAAACAACTCCGCAGTTTCGCGCACTGACCCGTCCCTTTTTCTCAAGACGGCATATCCTTCGGACGTGTTGGCTCTGGGCGGTCGAGGGGATTGATATCTCGCGTCAAATTTAAGCCGCCGGACGGATTTTGTGTTTGAATGATCCGCGGCTTGGCATCCTGGCTCTGTTCAGGTCGGCTGTGCACAGAGGGTTGCGGCGGCACTCCTCGTTTCGTCGCTTGCTGTGGCTGGGGAGAGTGGTCCATTTTTTCCGCGCGTTTTCCCTCAAAATGTTTGAAATCTTCAATTTCCATCACTTCCAGCATTTCCAGTTGCGATTCCAGCATGTGCCGAAGCCGTTTGGCGATGGCATCCTTTTGTGCGCGCAGCAAGCTGATTTCGTGACGAATGCTCAACAGCTCTTCCCGCGACTCTTTGACGATATTGTCGGCCTGAATTTCGGCCTCATGAATGATGATTTCGGCCTCGCGCCGTGAATTCATTCGCGAGTCCTCGACAGTGCTCTGCGCCCGTACGAGCGTGTCGCGCAAGGTGCTCTCGACTCGCTGGTAATCCTTGAGCTGCGTTCTCAGCTTGATCAGCTCGTCGTTGAGCTGATTTTTTTCACGAATGTGAAATTCGAGTTCATCTGCCACCATGACGAGAAAGGCTTCGACCTCTTCAGGATCAAAACCGCGCATGGTGCGCTTGAACTCTTGTTTTCTGACATCCAACGGCGAAAGTTTCACGATGACTCCCCACAATTAAAATTACCGTGCAAGATTTCTCAGAACGGAGACGAGAAATCTGTCAATGAACAGAATGGCGAAAATGACGATGACGGGAGAGAGGTCTAATCCGCTTATCGGCGGTATCCATCGGCGCACCCGATCGAGCACCGGATCTGTGACTTGATAGATGAACCGAACCATGTTATTGTACGGATTCGGATTGAACCATGACATGACCGCTCGCGCAATGACGACATACATGTAAAGCGTCAAAAAGAGATGCACGACCGACGCCAGCGCTGAAAAAAAGTTTTGAACAACAAACACGAGTCTCTCGAAATTAATCTGCTCTACCTGTTTATTTGCGAAATGACCTTTTTTAAGGATCAGACATAAAATATAGTTTAGAATTGCATAAAAATCAAATAAAATATTGCGGACAAAAGTCGCTTGATTGTGTACAAAAATTTTATTATGTTTGCGTTTGAAATTGTCATCGGAAAATTGGCCGAGGGACTCCATAGTGCAGGGCAAAGTCTGTTAATGTGCACTGTCGGACGCACTCTTTGCTGCCAAAAAGCCGATGACGTGACAGGTAGTCGGGGAACGGGCAAGTTCTTTGCATGTCGATGAGAGCGACAAAGATATCATCAAAATGGTGTAGAAAACAGTTATGAAATAGCTAGGCAGCGGGCACAAAGCGGTGTGCCCTGGCTTCTGCCGCAGAGATATCATTTTTGTCGATATCTTGGCAATATTTCTACGATGAGGTGGGTCGTTTCCGCATCTCAAGCCAATGAACGTACAAGAGTAAAGCCTTCATCGTGAAGGCGCCACCCTTGTTTTTTTCATCAACACATCATATGCATTCGAGGAGTTGCCATGAGAGTCAATTTTCTTGATCTAAAGTCGCAGTACCACTCCATCAAACCTGAAATTGATCAAGCCATCCAGGCGGTATTGGAAAGATCCGCATTTGCCGCCGGGCCATTTGTCAAGTCGTTTGAAGAGAATTTCGCGCGCGCGCACGCGGCAAAATATTCTGTGGGCGTCAGTTCGGGCACAGCCGCACTGCATGCCAGCCTCATGGCTCTGGATATCAAAGCCGGGGACGAAGTCATTGTGCCGGCGAACACCTTTTTTGCCACACCTGAAGCCGTCAGTCTGGCCGGCGCGACACCCGTCTTCGTCGATTGCGAACCGCAATACTATAATATAGATCCCGATGCCATTGAAGCGGCGATTACGGAAAAGACAAAAATGATCATCCCTGTGCATTTATATGGACAACCGGCGCAGATGGACAAGATCGTGGCAATCGCCGAAAAGCATCATCTCTACGTGATGGAGGATTGCGCGCAGGCGCACGTCGCCAAGTTGAAAGGGAGATCCGTGGGGACGTTTGGCCTCTGCAGCTGCTTCAGTTTTTATCCCGGCAAAAATCTTGGCGCCTATGGTGAAGGCGGCGCTGTCATAACGGATGATGAAGGGCTTTATCGCAAGATAATGATGATTCGCGACCACGGGATGGCGCAAAAGTATCATCACGAGTTGATCGGGCACAACTATCGCCTGGAAGGTTTTCAGGGTGCGATCCTGGATGTCAAGCTGAAACATCTCGATGCATGGACCGAAACGCGGCGTACCAATGCAGATATTTATCGCCGTCTGTTGGGTGAGTGCGATGAGGTGAAACTCCCTGCGGAAATACCGGGCGCCCGCCACGTCTATCATCTGTTTGTCGTCCGAACAGCAAAACGCGACGCGCTGCAAAAGTATCTGGGCGACCATGAAATTGGCACCGGCATACACTATCCGATTCCGTGCCATCTGCAGGAGGCATATGCGTTTTTATCGTACAGCGCCGGCGATATGCCGACAACGGAAGAGTATGCGGATGATATTCTATCATTGCCCATGTCGGAACAGCTCAAAGAACACGAAATAGAACATGTTTGTTCAATGATCAAAGAATTCTTTGCCACCCATCACTGATCACAGAGATAGACGAATGACACAGCATAATTATCACCTCGACTCGAATTGCACCGTTTACGACAATGTGGAGATCGGCAGCGGCTCCGATATACAGGGGCCATCCATCCTCGGCAAGCCGCCGCGCGGAGCGCAATCGGGTGAGCGCGCGCTCGTGCTGGGCCGCACTGTCATTGTGCGACCGTTCACCACGATCTACGCCGGCTCGACCATCGGCGATGGCGTACAAACGGGCCAGGGCGCTTCTATCCGGGAGGACAATATCATCGGCGACAATGCTAGCATTGGCACCAACGCTGTTTTAGAGTTTGGCAACCGGATCGGCAACCGCGTCCGCATCCACTCGCTCTGCTTTTTGGAGATGGTGACGATCGAAGAGGACGTGTTCGTCGGGCCGCACGTGGTGTTCACAGATGATCCGCATCCCATGGCTTGCCCCAGATATCTTGACTGTCGCGGCGGCGTCACGGTCAAACGATTGGCGCGAATCGGCGCCGGATGCACGATTTTGCCGGGCGTGACAATTGGCGAGAACACATTGGTCGGCGCCGGCTCTGTCGTGACAGAAGATGTTCCGGATAATATGGTCGTCGCCGGCACCCCGGCGAAGATTTTAAAGCGCATCGATGACTTGAAATGCTTTGCCGGTTTTTATGAAAAGCCCTATTGCTGGCCGCCGTATCAAAAGTAAAAAATGCGATCGATATATGCGAATTCTCCTGATCACCAATTTTTTTCCGCCAACGAATATCATTGCCTCATTCCGCATGTACAGCTTTGCGACATATCTGCCAGACTTTGGCGTCAAAGTCGATGTGCTCACACCCAGGCGAAGCGGAAGCTTGTCGCTCGACCTATCGAACATTGATGTCCATTATCCTTTGGAATTGCCGGTTTCTTTTCAGTTCGCCACCAGGAGGAATGTTGTCAAGCAAGTTCTAAAGCACACGGGCATCCGCGCCTTTCGTCATTATGCGACCAGCGCTTTTTATCACAGCTCGCTCCAATATGCATCCAAGCTTGATAAAAATCGATACAGCGCAATTTTGGCAAGTTATCCACTGGAAGACAGCCTTCGCATCGGCTATGCGCTCTCCCGCCGATGGGATACGCCCTTGATCGTCGATTACCGTGATTTGTGGTTGCAAAACGGTTATGCTGACTGGACGCCGATGGACGCGTTATTCATACGCATCCTGGAGGGACGAATCAACCGGCACGCCTCGCTCGTCATTGCATCCACGCGTGGCGCAACAGAGAAATTACAGAAACGCTTTGGAAAAAAGGTTGCCACGATCTATAATGGTTTTTGGGACGAGGAGCCGCGCGGAAAGCAGAACAGAGATGCAGCCATGCAAAAAGATCGAATTACATTCTGTTACTGCGGCAGTCTGTACGGCGGCAAAAGACCTCTGGAATGGCTTTTCCCGCTCCTGGCGCAGGATAAAAAATATCACCTCAAGGTTGCGGTGCTCGAAGAGATTGATGCGAATGTGGTCAAACGATATGCCGAGGCCTCTGGCGTCAAACAGCAGGTTGAGCTTTATGTTGGTTTGACCTCTGCAGAAGCTGATCGGCTTGAGGTCGATTCAGATGTGCTCATATTGCTCAACCTGCCTCACGCACGCGGCAACGATGTCATCCCGGCAAAATTTTATCGTCATCTTTTAAAAGGCAGATTCATCATGGGCTTGGGACACAAGAACGATGAAGTGGGCGCCATTTTGCGAGAGTTGAACGCGGGAATATACCTCTCCCACCGCGATGACATCAATTTGTTTTTTGGCGCTTATGATGGATGGAATATTGACAAACGGCGTGACATTGGTTTTTATTCTCGGAAAGCCCAAGCTGGGCGCTTGGCTGCTGAAATGATGAGCCTCAAGTATTAATTTTAGTTTTTCCGGAGACGGTCTGTTGTTTACTGGTCGGACGGCCGCTCTTTCTCTCTCATCGCGGCCAGGGCGCAGATGAGCCCCGCTGCAAGCCAGATGCTCTCGTTTCCGGTGATGTCCCCGCTCACTTGAGCATTCCAGAGTGAGAAAAAGAAAATTGTCACGATGATAATATTTATCTGCCTTGTCATCCGCGACGCTGCCAGGCGCATGTTTTTCAATCCGAGTAAAAATGAGGTGAGAAAAAACATGCATAAAGAGAACAAACCGAAAATACCGTTTTCACTCGCGGCTTCCAGGAAAATATTGTGCGGCCAGATAAAGGGGACAAATGGAAAGTCGATGAAAAAGCTGCCGGTGCCGATGCCTCTCAGTGGATTTGCCTTAAAGATGTCGACAGCTTCAATCCAGGCGAGAATACGGAAGGCGGCGCTCGCCTCTTCGGTGAGAGGCGTCTGCAGTCGCGACAAGATGACATTTGATGTCACAGCGAGCATGGCAAATCCGCCGATGGCGATGAAGAGGCCTGCAATCAATTTCAGCCGCCACGATATTGTCGGTTGCAGATAAAAAAATACGATCAGACCTAAAAAGACGCCCAATAATGGGCCGCGTGACCATGAACGGAGAATCGGGTAGATGAAGACAGGCCACGTCGCCAGAATGAAGAGTTTGAGACCTCTCCGTTTGACCGTCGTGATCAGAAACAGCGATGCGATCAGCGAAACGCCGAGACTGCGCGAAAACCAGATGGGGTTGACATTTTCGCTTGGCTGGAACCGGTAGATGGCTGGTGAAGCGAGGGCTAAAAATGTTGAAATGATGGCGAGGGCGAGTCCAAGTATATAGGTCGCAAGTAAAATATCGCGCACCTTTTTCTCAGCATCCACGATGAGTATCGGAACAACGACCAGCAGTAGATTGTGAGCTGCAAAGAACAGCACTTTTTGTTTGCCATAGCTCATATTCGTCGAGTAGGTGAGGCCGATGAGCAAAATGATAAAGATCGCCGTCGTCCATAACTGCGGCGCATAAAATGTCACTGGCCTGATGGGATTCTTCAGATAGTATATGCTGACGCCGCTCAGCACAATGATGAGATGGCTGGCTAAAATCGGAAAAGGCAGCTCGAGCGAAAGGTTGTCGAAGAAGAGGCCGATCAAAATTCTGCCGGTCAACGCCATCGCCAGACCAAATTCGGGTTGATGATAGACGTAGAAAAAGAGCGGGAAGATGATGAAACAGATGAGCGAAATCTCGGCCGATTTGAGCAAAATGAGCAGGAGCACAATTTCCAGGCAGATGAAGAGGGCTAGCAGCTGCTTCGATGTGATGTATTCTTTTTGAGTCAATGTTGTCATGTCATTTGAATTTTTTCAAGCCAAACATGATCAAGTCATCCTTGTGCAACTCTCCGAACATGTGCAGGATGCCGGCATACAGTATCAGGCCGCTAAAAAGACCGCTCAACAACTGCAGGATGAGGGGCAGGTCGAATTTCAGGGTGATCTTGATTGCCGCTATCATGGCCGACGAGGCGATGGCCGTATTGAAGACCGTTCGGAGCGGTGGACGCCAGGGCATGATTTTAGAGACGAGAAGAATGGCCAGGACAAAATAGCTGCAATAGGCGAGCAGGAACGACAGACTGGCGCCAAAATAGCCAAAGCGTGGAATCAGGATGACGTTCGAAGCGATAGCAAGGACGCCTGATGAAAGAGCGATTACGGCGATTCGTTTGCTCTTCTTTTTCAATTCCAGGCCTTTTTGAACGTACATAGCCAGACCATAAAAATAAAGGCCGACCGAAATGAACGGGATCACCTGAGCACTGGCGACAAATCGCTTGTCGGCAAAGATGAGCACAATCTGTTCTGGCATTGCCGCCAGCAGGAGCATGAGCGGCGTGATCAATAAAATATAGACACGGCTCATCTCTGTGATCAGATGCTGGGTGGAGTGCTGATCTCTGTTCTCAAAATTTTCAATGATGATGGGATAGGCCGCCAGCATCAATGTCATGTAGGTGAATTGCAGTGTTTTTTCCGGTATGGCAAAGCCCACGCCATAGAGCCCAACCTCATCACTTGTTCTGAATATTTCGATCAGATAGCGATCGGACAGTGATAATAACCAGATGGCGAAATTGGATATCGCCAGTGGAAAGCCATAGGAAGCCATGTCGCGTATGGTTGCGCCGGATATTGAATGAAAGCCTAAATAGCGTCTGATTTTTAGATCTTTGAAGACAAAAAAAGTGAGAAAAAACGGCGTCAGGCACCAACTCCAGAACAAGCCCTCGACACCAAACGAGAATGTCTTTATCAAGAGGAGGCCCAGAGCCGGTTTGGCAATGACATACAAAACCCAGTAGATCGTATATTTGGAGGGCTGCATGGAGACTCGAAATATGACGATAAATATTTCAAAAAAAGCCGTAAGGATGGTCGAAATGATGGCAACCTGCACTGTTGTGAATAATTCGCTTTCGAGTCGGGGATGAATGATGAGCAATATGCCCAACGCGATCAGGGCGAATAAAAATGCGCTCAGCGTCGTTGCCAACAAGAGGCTGGAAAAAAACTCCTTTTCCTTCTTAGCGTTGACATAGACCTGATAAAAACGCACAGAAGAAGAAGAGAGCCAGATCACGCTAAAAGTTTTCACTAGGCCAGTTGTTGACAGCGCATTACTGTAATAGCCAAACTGTTCACGCGAGAAAAGTGCGGTGAAGACGCGCAGCATGAAAATACCCACCACGGCCGGTATAATCATGGCGGGGAGATAAAGGAAAGAATCTCGGGCAGATCGTTGAAGCAAGTTTTTAATGTTCGGATCCGCCACGCGTCACTTCTTCAGACTGAATTCTTTGGCGACTCGCTGCAGCTTTCTGTAGGTCGTGTCGTCATGCTCTCGTAAATCTTCGAGATTCACTTTGAGATAGATGTAAATGAGTGACAGGACAAGGCTGGCAAAGCCGGCAAACAGGACGATGAATGCTCGTTTGGGCTTGAACTTTTTGTCCGGCACAATGACGCTGTCCAGTACTTGCAGCGAGGGCGTGTCTTTCGCTTCCTGGATTTTAGCTTGCTCGTACATAGGGACAAGGAATTCCTGGATTTTTTCCTGGGTCAAAAGATCGCGATAAAGTCGTAGATATTCAACGCCAACTTGCGGCACGCTGCTCATCGACAGGAATACATCAGGTGTCTCGCCGGATGATGGTCTGCTGAGGAGTTCATCGTATTTTTCTTCCAGCCCTGCGAGTTCTTTCTGCGCCGTTATGATCGTGTTGTGTTCCGGGCTCATGATCTGCCTGTATTGCGCAAGTTCAACTTCTTTGGCGACGACGAGAGCTTTAACCTGGGCAATGACCTCAATGGTCGCCTTTGTTTGTTCTTCGAGGGCGATGACGCCGGTGCGCTTCTGGAAACGGCTGAATTCATTTTCAATGTCATTGAGGTCATTCTTGTTTTGCATATAGCGCTTTTCAATAAAAACCCGCTGATTTTTCGCACTCTCGGTACGCAGTTCTTGATTCATACGGTCCAGGCGTTCGAGCATGTAGACGGCCATCGCGTAGCAGCGGTTCTTCGCTTCGTCATCCTGATCACCAAAGGAAAAGTACTTGGTCTTCGCTTTGGCGAAAACTTTGATCGTGCCCTCTTCGGTCAATTCAAAGCCAATGTACTGTTCCAAAGCCTTGCGAGTCTCAACCATGGTCTTTGTTTTGTAAAGCTTCATCAGATCAAATTTTTGTATGAGAGAATCTTTCAGCGACCGGCTGTTCAAAATGGCAACGAGCGTCGTTCCTTCGCTCCCCAGTCCGGCCATGAGGCCGCCAAGTCCCCCCATTGCGGGAATGTCCGATAGAAGGGCCGAAATCCCCATATTCTGAATCTCGTCTGAAGCCGGCAATACGGTCGCCGACGCCAAATACGTCTTGGGCACAATGAGACTAATGCCGACGGCGAGCGCACAGACAATAAAAAAATTGACTAAAATTTTCCATTTGTATTGAGCTGCTCTGTATATATAGTCCAGAATAGATATTCTTTTATCACTCATTGGCTGTGGCCTTTCTCCTGCGAAACAAATTTGATTGTGAGAAAAAAAAAGA
>RQOI01000238.1 GCA_003854995.1 Candidatus Zhuqueibacterota bacterium | reverse complement strand
TGCAGCTATTTTATTTGAAAAGGCTGGATCAATCCTGTCATTCTTTTAATCCTGGCTATCCTGATTCTGAAACAGGATGACCAGGATCTTCAGGATGAGCAGGATGAGTGATGGAATAGAATGATGCAGGAGTGCTTTGAGAAACAATAATTTTTGATGTACGAGAATTCTTGACTTTTTTAAGCATCTTCTATAGTGAGGTATTTTTGAGAAGATGCAAATAGAACCAAGCCAGATTTTGAGAATGTAGCAAATATATCTATTTCGATTTATTGAAGTTAAGGAATAGAAAATCGGGGATAAAATGAATACGAATATACATGACGAATTGACGTACAAAATTATTGGCTGTGCCATGAAAGTTCATAATGCACTCGGCAATGGATTTCAAGAAGTAATTTATCAGCGGAGTTTGGCAATAGAATTCAAAAAGCAGAACCTAGGATTCGTGAGAGAACAAGAAATTCCAATTTATTACGAAGAATTTGAAGTAGGAACGCGGCGTATGGATTTTCTCATCGAAAATCAAGTAATGGTTGAAATTAAAGCACTGACTCAACTTGAAGACGTTCATTTGGTGCAAGGATTAAATTATCTCACAGCATACAATTTGGAAACAGGACTGCTGATAAATTTTGGCGGTAACAGCTTAGAATTCAAACGACTATTCAAAAAGAACAACCCCTACAGAAATCTTGAAAATCCTTAATCCTTAGAATTTTAATTCTGATAAATTGTTGATTAGCCAAAAGTAACAAAGAAAAACCTACCAAATTCCTAAAAAGTATAATGATGAAATATATCTCGTCTCACTTTTCGCATTTGACCTTTCACGAAAAAATTGCTACGTTGCGTTGCAAAATATCAAAGGATCCCCCTCATGCTGCTCAACTATCTCAAATCCGCTTATAGAAATCTCAAAAAAACACGCGTCTATTCCTTCATCAACATCTTTGGTTTGACGCTTGGTATGACCATCTGTCTGTTGTTGCTGTCGTACATCAATTATGAAAAGAGCTATGACGCCTTTCATCGCAACGCCGCTCGAATATATCGATTACGCTACGAGCGCACCGACAGCAAGGGCGATGCCGTTCGTTTTGCCTCCTGTACACCGCCGGCCGGCGCGTTATTGCGCGAGCAATTTGAAGAGATCGAAAAAGTGGCGCGAGTATTTTTTTATCAGGCATCGATCTCTTATGAAAACACCAAATTCTATGAAAACAGACTATTTTTCACAGATCCGGAATTTGCCGAAATATTTGATTTCAACTTTCTATCCGGCGATCCTATTAAAGATCTCGCCCAACCGGGGAATGCCTTCCTCTCCGTCTCAACCGCAATAAAATACTTTGGCGAAACAGATCCTATCGGCAAGATAATCAGCATTGATAAAAAAGAAGATTATCAAATTGTTGGGCTGTTCGAAGATGCGCCGCACAATTCGCACATCAAAATGGATTTTTTGCTGCCGCTGGAGAATATCGCTCAACGATACGGTGACTCATATATGCTGGAATGGGGCCACACCGGCATGTACACCTATTTGCTCATGCGAGAAGATGCTCATATTGAAACCTTTCAGGCCAAACTCTCGCCATGGATCAAGGAACATGTCCCCTGGCTCGAGCAGTATCAAATGAAGATCGAGTTGCCCATGCAACCTCTGCGCGATATCCATCTCACATCGCATTTCATGCAGGAATATGAGACAAATGGAAGTTTGGCTGCTGTTTCTTATTTGAGAATCATTGCGTTCTTTATCATATTGATGGCCTGGGTGAATTATGTCAATCTATCCACAGCCCGTTCGCTGACGCGTTCAAAAGAAGTCGGGATGCGCAAAGCTATCGGCGCATCGCGTCGACAGCTAGCCATACAATTTTTGGTTGAGATGATTTTAATCAATTTGATTGTCCTCATTTTGACCATGCTACTATTAGAGGCTGCTCGGCCCTTTTTCAACAATTTGACCAAAATGCCAATTGGAATGCACGTCTGGCAGCAGCGTTGGTTTTGGCCCATGACGATGGCACTCTTTTTCATCGGTATGCTATTATCCGGTCTTTATCCTGTAGTGGTGCTGTCCTCATTCAAGCCTGTCGACGTCTTTCGCGCCAGCACATCATCAGTAGTCAAAGGACTCAATCTGCGAAAGGTGCTGATCACTTTTCAATTTGTCATGGCGCTCGTCTTATTGGCAAGCACTTGCACAATTTATGATCAAATCTCCTTTATGCGGCAGCAGGATTTGGGATTCGACATCAATCAAGTGCTGGTGTTCAAATCGCCGCGTGTCCGTCCTGAAGACACTGATGCGCGTTTTAAAAGCTTTCATGCGGCGCTACGCAAAAATGACAATATATTAAAAACTTGTCACGTCACTGAAGTGCCGGGCAAACAACTCTATTGGGACAATGGCGGAATCAAAAAAGCCGGCGCAGATGATTCTGAAGGCAAAAACTATCAGATTGTCGGCATGGATTATGAATTTGTCGATGTATTTCAAGTACGATTCGTCGCTGGACGAAATTTTTCCAGAGAATTCACAACGGACAATGAAGGCCTCATTTTAAATGAGACTGCTGTCGCCTGGATGGGATTTGAGAGCAGTGAACAGGCCATTGGCCAGCTAGTGGATTATTGGGGGAATATCTATACGATAATAGGCGTGATGAAGGACTATCATCAACAATCGCCCAAAGCAGCTTATGAACCAACGATTTATCGGCTCTTGCCCACGGGGCGCGACGTGCGAGGACAATTCGCCGTCAAGATGAGAACCAGCAACAGCCGCGATATCGTGAATTTTGTCGAGAAAACTTTCACCGAGTTTTTCCCCGGCAATCCATTTGAGCACTTTTTTCTCGATGATTACTTTCATCAGCAATACCAGTCGGATGAATTGTTTGGCCACGTCTTCGGCCTGTTTTCTATATTAGCGATTTTTATCACCGCCTTCGGCATCCTGGGCATGAGCGCCTATAACATTGCTAGACGAACTAAAGAGATCGGTATTCGCAAAGTCCTTGGCGCCTCCATTGTAAAGATATTATATTTGCTCTCAAAAGAATACCTCAAGTGGGTGATCGTTTCCAGCATGATCGCCTGGCCGATTGCCTGGTACGTTATGCACTTGTGGCTATCAGGATTCGCCAGTCGGATAAAAATTGGCGCTTGGTCATTTGCCGCGTCGACATCCATTGCGCTCGTCATAGCACTCGTGACAGTGAGTATTCAGGCTTGGCGTACCGCAGTGGCGAATCCGGTTGAAACTCTCCGATATGAATAAAAATGTGAAATGTGCAACGTCAAACGGGAGACGACAAAACCGTTTGATGTTTTACGTTTTCACAATTTCTCGAGGCTTTTAAAAGATATATCGCTCTGGTTTGCTGAAGGAGAAGGAATGCTCTGCATGTCGTATAGCATCGCAGTTCGCAGATTTTCATCCACGTCCGCTTTCAACATTTTTTTAACGCCGAGTCTGGCGTCAATTTCTCAACTTGTCATTTCTTTAATTTCAAAATCCCAACTCATATCAACCGATTTTTTCAACATGGCGGTGACAGAGCAGTATTTGTTCATCGACAAGTCGATCGCCTTGCTCACGTTATCAGAATTGATGTTTTTTCCCGCGATCATGTAGTGGAGATGAATTTTCGTAAAAACGGCCGGATGTCCCTCGGCTCGCTCAGCTTCCAGCGAGAGATCAAAATCGAGCACATTCTCTCGCATCTTTTTCAATATGGACAACACGTCCATCGAAGTGCAGCCGCCGAGAGCGATGAGGACCATCTCCATCGGTCTGGCGCCGGCCTCGGAACCGCCAAATGTCTTCGAGCTATCCAACGGCACCCAATGATTGGAATCTGATTTGCCGACGAGCGACAACCCCTCAATTTGTTTGATAATTGCTTTCATGATCGTATTGACATCAACTCCTCTTTTCAGGTTCTCCGAAAACGACGAATAAATTTCTCATCTCTTGTCAGGGCTAAAATTTTTTTTCGCCCAGATCTCATCCTTGCCATTTCGCCGGCATCTTGATCACCGGACGACTTTTAAAGGTTCAATAATGCCCTGATGTCCGCTTCGAATACGCTCTTTTCTCTATAGCCGACATATTTCTTATAGATATCGCCGTTCTGATCAAAGACATAGGTGGTCGGGATGCCCTGCGGCTGGCCAAGCTTGGCGATGACATCTTCATTGACAAGACCGTTGATATAGTTGATGCCGTACTCCTGAATGAAAGCGGCGACAGCCGGAATCCCCTCCTGCCCAAACGCCAAGCCCAGCATGACGAATCCTGCATCTTTGTACTGTGAATAGAGCTCGATGAAATGCGGGATTTCCATTCGACAAGGCGGACACCAGGTGTCCCACAAATCGACGATGACAACCTTGCCGCTATAGTCCGACAGTTTGATCTCAGTGCCATCCATCAATTTTGTCGTGAAATTGTATTTCTCATTATATTCGGATGATGTCGCCGATTTCACCGCATCTTGCGGTTGGTCTTTGCTATTTGAGTCGCATGCCCAAAACAAAAGAGCAGCGACAATCGCTATTCCGCCGACGAGTCTATTTCTGTTCATCAGGATCCTCCAAATATCTATTTCTACCATTCTGGTCAAATATCTCCTTGATCATCTGACCTACATTCGCCATCAGCGCATTGTGCACCATTTCGCTGTCGCAGTTCGACCGCAGCTCTGAACAGAGGCGGTCTCTGAGAGCATTGGCGATCCTGGCGCTTCGACACGCCAGCAGCCGCTCCCTGATATTGCCACAACTCTTTTGAATTTGTTCATCTAAATCCATAGCACACCTTTTCAATAATAGATGCTGGTCTTTTCGAAAGGATTCATCAATTTGCATTATATTGCGCGGACCTATTTTTAAATGTCGGAATCGATCTGCATCAGTATAAATGCCATTTGAAATTCTGGTAAAAAGTTCCTAATTTTCGTGACACCTGGAGATGGAAGACATTTTGTGGAATAAAATCCTTACAACGTACAATAAATTTTTCGCAGCATGGGTGATCCTCGGCGGCCTGGCCGGCTATTTTTGGCCGCACCTCTTGCTGCCGCTTAAAAAACACCTTGACCTCTTTGTGGCTGCGATTTCGCTCAATATTCTCGGGCTGATTCTGGGATATGTCGTCGGCCATCTCTGCAGGTTTAACATGCTGCGAAAGAGAGCTCTCTCCATCGAAATCGGCATGCAAAATGCCGGATTGGGCAGCGTCCTGGCCCTGAAACATTTCAATGAACGAGCAGCGCTGCCCGCCGTCATCTTTGTATTCACCTGCATTTTCACGGCATCGCTGCTGGCGTCGCTCTGGTCACAAAAGATACGGAGTTAACATGTACAAAAGAATTATAACGCACGCCGATCTCGACGGTGTGATCAGTGCGGCGATTTGCTCCTACAATCTCGGCATCCAGTTTTTCATGTTCACCCAGCCCCGCCTGGTCTCCGAGGCAAAGATATCGATCACCAAAGACGACATTGTCTGCGATTTGCCCTATCCGCTGGAGTGCGGCCTGTGGTTCGATCATCACGATGGCAACAGAGAGGAGCTCGTCTATCGCAAAATAGAACCGGAAAATATACCGGGGCGCTTTGAAGCCATAAATTCGTGCGCGCATGTCGTGTATGACTATTTTCGCGCTCAGGACAAACAGATGCCTGACTTTTTTCTCGCCGCTGTCGCTGAGGCGGATGTCATCGATGCATTCAATTACAAGGACATTGACGACTGGCGAGTCGAGACGCCCGGCAAAATTATTGACGCGACAATAAAGGTAAAGGAGGAGAGCGCCGAACAAAAATGGGAATATCTGCGCAACCTGGTGCGCCATTTCAGCAACCGGCCCATCGACGAGATTGCAAAAATGACAAGCGTTCAAAAGCGATATCGCTCATATTGCGAAGAAGAACAGCGCATGATCGAGCAGATCAGAGACGAGATCTCTTTTTTGCCGCAGGACGCGGATCACAAGATCATCATCATCGACCTGACGCATCACAATCGCCGTCCCATGGTCTTCAAACAGCTCGCCTATCTCGTCCATCCGGAATGCCAGGCCGTGCTGCAGGTTGGCAATGTTTATCAGGATAAGACAAAGACGAATGACTTGATGTTCTCCATGTCACTCAGCCTGAACATGAATAAGACTGAACACCACAAGGACATCGGCGATATCATGCGACAGTTGAACCTGGGCAGCGGTCATCCGGGAGCGGCGGCTGGTACAATCGCCTGCGCCTCGAAGGACGAGATGCTGAGGACCAAAATGAGAATGTTGAATGAGATCTATGATCTGTTCCTGCAGCAGTAGCTGCCGAACGACGCGAATCGTCCGGCGCGGCTCCGTCTGCACATCTGGACAGGACGTCCTGATCAAAAAAAAACCTCAAAGGCTTACCACCTTTGAGGTTCATCATCCTACCTGACGAGTGCCATCTTTTTCACAGCACGAAAGTCACCGGCCAGGATCTGATAGTAGTAGACGCCGGAACTGACCAGCAAGCCCTGATCGTTTTTACTATCCCACAACATCGCGTGATAGCCCGGTTCCATCTGCTCATCGACGAGCGTCCGCACTTTCTGCCCGAGCACGTTATAAACCTGCAGTTTAACCAGAGCAACCTGCGGCAGATCAAAATGGATCGTCGTCGCGGGATTGAACGGATTGGGATAGTTCTGCGCCAGGCGGAATTCTTTTGGCACTGGCGCTTCAGCTTTGAGAGGGCCATACATGGTTTTGGAGCCATCATTGCTGATGTTTTCCAGCTTGTAATAATATGTCCGGCCTGCTGCGATCTCGCTGTCGATATACTCGTATCGGCCATTTTGACGGGCAGGAAGGATCTTTTCATTCACTTTGATGTAATCGCCCTCTTCCTTGAAGCTGCGAAGAACATTGAAACCAGAGTTGTTATATTCATTCGCTGTCTCCCATTCGAGGATCACACCTTTATAGGGCTCGACAGCGCTGGTGAAGCTGGTCAGCTCGACCGGCACTTTGAGTCCCCAAGTGTTGGTCATACCATCGCCTGCAGAGTCAACGACTCTCACATCCACATCATAATAGTTGTAGGGCGGGTACTGGCTCATATCCATGGTCCATGTTTGACCATAGCCCACCTGACTCCTATTGACATACCAGGTGAACGTCAAGACATCGCCGTCCGGATCATAAGCATCAACGCCGAACTGTTGCTGCGACACACTGCCGGGCTCGATTTTTATCAGATCGACCTTTGGCCAGTAGTTGGTGATTTGCGGCGCGCGATTCTTGTTTTGCACGATAATCTTGACAGAGTCGATATCCATGCCGCCTCTGGTGTCTGTAGCTTTGAAGACGGCATAGATTTCTCGCCTCGAAGCGGGCGGCTGCACCACACTATAATCTGGCCGCCAGTTGAATGTCCACGTGCCGTTGCCATTGTCGATGAAGAGGGCCGTACTGTCCGGCATCTTTTCCGGCGTGCACAGAATCGGCGGATTGTCGCTGTTGCTCGCCGAGACATTGAAAGAGACAACCTCGTTTTCTCTTGTCCAGAGCTCATTGGGGAGCTGCAGTTTGGGCCAGAAGGATGGATCTCCAGCCGCGCTAAATGTTTCGACAAAAGTGCCACCCGGCAGCTCGGCAATGCACTGCACCTGATTGACATATGAATTGGGCCGCGGGCCGAGTTTCCAATGCACCTGCGCGATGCCATTGACGCCCGAAAGGATGGGCTGCGGCTCCTGAAACGAACCAGAGCCGGAAATCACGACAAAATTCACCCGACCGCCGCGAGCGGGATTGCCATACAGGTCCGTCACGATCACGCTGATCGGTTTTAACAGGAAACGGCCCATCTCACCCGTCTGATTGTCACCCGACCACTTTTGCATCTGGTGCGCGGTCGAAGAAGTGCCATAGACCTCAAAGTCGCTGAAAGCCTGATCCAGGCTGGGAATCGACGCGCGAATTTTATTGAGCCCGGACTTTTGTCCCAGGGTGTAATAGACCTGCGTCAAACCCAGCGCGTTCGTCTGTCGCGACAGCGCCTTGACGCCGCCCTCGAGTGTGCCTGCGCCTTCGATGGTTTGATTTTCAACCACTTCAAATTTGACCGTGACCTCAGGCACAGGATTATTATAGGCATCAACCACGCGAACGGTCAGCGGCACTGACAGCGTCTGCCCGACAAAACCGGTTTGATTGTTTCCGGCATAATTCTGAATGGCGCTCGCACCACTGCCCGACGATACTTTCGTCGTATCATAAAAAGTGGCCGAAATGCTTGGCAAATCCTCAAGGTAAGCCTTGATGATGTTCAAGCCGACAGTAGTGCCGACATTGACGCGCACCTGCACTTCGCCGTACATGTCAGAATTGACCGGATTTTCGCTCGTGACCACCGCATCATTGACGAGCACGTCAAATTTGGTGCGCTTGCCAAAAACAGGCCAACTTCGCACATCGAGCACGCGCACGCGAAGCGGCTCTGGCAATTCCTGGCCCGGACTGGCGACCAGATGATTGCCGCTCAGCACTTCCAGTCGCGAAATCTGTTGCGGATTCTCAGCAATGGCCGAGAAATTCACCGGCGAGCCGGACAAGCCCGTTGAACTGGCTTCAATGAGATTCGCCCCCGCTTGAGAACCGAGACGATATTTGGCCGCGCTTATGCCCAGGCTGTCACTGTAAACCGGTTGATTGTCGACCAGGGAGCCGCCACCGGTCACTGCTCTGAAGGTGACGGCGACATTTTGAATCGCATTGCCGAATCTGTCGGTCACCAGCACTTTGAGCGGATTTTCCAGAACCGTGCCAATATTTCTCTTCTGCGTATCGCCGTTGTCTCCCGGCGCTTTGGTTATCGTCGCCGCTGTGGCGGGTTTGAACACGATCTGCGCCATGCTGTCGTGCAGGGCGATGCCGTTGTTCATGTCGCGCGCCGATATATATTTTCGTCCGGCCACACGGGATGCCAGATAGCCCACTGCCTGGCCGGCCGCGTTTGTCGTGTCTGCCGGCTGGGTGATGAGATTGCCTTCGCCGGTCACGGTGATATTCACAGCCTTGCCACTCACTGGATTGCCGAATGAATCGCGCAGTGTCACAATGACCGTCGCCTTGAGCTCACCGTTCGAGACGACCAGTTCCGATGGACTAATGGCGACGTCGGACGTATCCGGGTTCGTTCGGTCCGCTTTGCCGGTGGCATAAATTGTCATCGGCGAATTCTCCAGATGGCCGTTGCCGAAAGAAGACGCCTCCAGCGCATAAGCGCCGACCGTCTGGCCCAGTCGCCACTGAATGATGGCGAGGCCTTGCGCATTCGTATTCACTGAGGTATCGACGGCAGCGCCGGGCCCGAGTGAACCAATGCCCTCGGTCTGGGTGATATCGTGAGGGATGATCCTGAAACGAATCGGTTGATTGCGCACGGGATTGCTGTACTGATCCATGGCTTTCACTTGCACCGGTCGCGGCAAATAATCGCCGACAACGCCTTTTTGGTTGCCGCCATCGACGAGCGTGACCTTTCTGGCATTGGTGGAGGTTCCGGTGATCTCAAACAGCACCGGTGAACCGGACAAGGGCAGTTTCGTCGCCGGGTTTTCAGCACGAGCCTCAATTTTATTGATTCTGTAACCGGCATTGTTGCCCAACGTGAATTGCACCCAGGCAAAACCATTCGAATCTGTACTCTTGGTCTTCAATGTATCGACCAAGCCATCCAATGTGCCGCCCATCGCTTCGTTCCGGCTCAACACCTGGAAACGCACAGCCACATTGGCGACGGGATTGTCCAGCGCATCAGTGACTTTCACTTTCAGGTACTCGGACAAGGTGTTGCCGATGATGCTGCTCAGGTTGGCGTCGTTCGTCACTTTAACGAGCTTTTCTGCACCGCCGACCATCGCAGACGCGGAAAAGACATAGGGCGAATTCACAAGGTGAACCTGGTTAACCTTGGCCGAGGCGCGCATCTTGTTGTTCTGCGAACCGACTTGCGGACCCAGTCCCCAACGGACCTCGGCAAAGCCATCATTGTCCGTGGTGTCTTTGGCCGTCGTGTTGCCGAACGCATTCAGATAGCCGCTATTGGTGCCAACGGCGACAATTTCGAAATCGACGACCTGTTTCGAGATGCCGTTGCCATACTGATCGACGATCTGCACTTTGACCGGATCGGGCAAAAATGCGCCGACGGTCCCATACGTCGTATAGCTTGAATCGGCAGCGAGCCGAAAAGCGGCGTCCGGCGTACCCGTCGCTTTGAATGTGATGGCGGGATTGACATTGACGCTGGCGGACGCCTGCACACTATTAACTGCAACGCCGCTCTTTCTGCCAAGCTGCCATGTCACTGTTGCATAACCGGTATCCGCTGTTGCGATCACGACTTGCGGCAGGCCGTTGACCAAACCGCCGCCCGTCTTCACTTCAAATTTGACCGGTACACCTGTCAAGGGATTGCCTAAACGATCAATAATTTGAATTTTCAGTTTCTCCTGTAGAGGGCGCCACACCGTTCCCACAAAGACGGAATCTGCACTGATCCGCCTCATCTGATGTGGCACACCCTGGCGGGCGTTAGCCGAAAACTCCATCGGGCTGTTTTCAAGCGCACCGCCCGTGGTTTTGTTGGCCGTGACATCGGTGTAGACGATGCCGGGGGTAGTGGGCATATTCCAGATCACCGAGGCCACACCGCCGTTGCCGGTTTTAACCACTTTGGTGGTATTTTTGCCGGCGTTATCCTCCAGATCGCCGCCATTATTGCGCACCGCAAAGGTGACCGTGTGACCCTTGATCGGATTAAAATACTCGTCCATCACTTTCACCTGGATGGGCAAACTGAGAGGCAAGCCGACCTCTCCTGTCTGGGCATCCGTCGAATCCACTTTGACCAGCTTGGCTGCTGATTTCGGCAGACCGGTTGCCTTGAACACGATGGGAGAGCCGTCAAGGGTTTGCCCTGGAATGTCGATCCGATTCGACAGGGCATGAACGATGTGTACGCTGTCACCGGCGAGTGTGCCCAGGGTGAGCGTCACTTTTGCCTGTCCCTGCTCATCCGTAATTCTTGTCACCTCGGTCGCGCCGTCAAAATTGCCGCCGCCATTAACGACTCTGAATATCACGGGCTGGCCGGCTGTCGGATAGCCATAGGGATCTTCTGCCTTGACGACAAAGGATTGCGCCAGCTTGTTCGTCACGACAGCGCTCTGGTATATTCCGGATAATCCATTGCCGGACATATATTTCAACGTCTTGGCGATGCGATTGGTCGGCGTGGCGTGAAAGTAGAGCACCGCCAGACCGGTATTGAAAGCGGTCGCCTTGACGAGGTGCTGTTCATTCAGCACACTGCCCATTGTCAAAGTGACTTTTGCTTCCCCGGACGGCCCGGTATAGGCTGTTTTTTGGGTGATGCCGACCTGATCAAAGTAGGCGCCCTGGCCGCTCATGATCTCGAAATCAACCTGTTGTTCAGAGACCGGGTAGCCGTTCGAGTCAACGATCTTGGCGATGAAGGGCTGAACCAGTGGCAGACCGGCATTGCCATCCTGACCATCACCGCTGACGATATAGAAATCAGCCGGTTGTCCGGTTTGGGCTGTTGCTTCAAAGCGAACGGGATTGCCCTCCAGGTTTTCTGCGCGGGCCTCGACCACGTTCAAACCGGGGCCGCCCAGAGTCCAGACGGCGCGCGCATATCCTTCCATGTCAGTCGAAATTTCAAGGGCAGAGGCATCATCGTTCATGTTCGGCCGGCTGATTGTGCCGCCTCCTTGCGTGACGGTGAAATCGACCGGATAATTTTCGAATGGCGAATTATCGGCTTTTAAAATACGAACGATCAGCAAACTGTCAACTGTTGTATTGACATTTCCCTGCTGTTGTGTTCTCGGTTGAATCCGGACAATTTTCTTCGGCGGCTCGCCGGGTTGAATAGTGAAAGTGACCGGTGAACCGGTCAAGCCGGCGACCGACGCCTGCACTTTATAATCAGTTTCCTGATAAAAGTTGAGACTGAGGATGTTCGAGGCGACGCCGCTTTCATCGGACACAGTGGTGGCCTCGATCTCGCCCTCACCCTGGGTGATTTGCCAGTTCACCGAGATGGCCGGGACGCGGTTCTTGAATTGATCTTGAATGATGACCTTCATCACTGGTGAATCAAAGCCAGGTGTTGCCTGGAGGGGTTCCGGCACGCTCGGATCCTTGATCATAGTGACCGCTGGCCCGGGCGTCGGTTCGAGCGTGAAAATCGCCGGCTCTTCGACGCGGCTTCCGTCGCTTCGGTAGGCGTAAACGTAGATGATGACCGACGTATCGGCATCTGTGCCGAAGCTGACTCGAGTCGAGCCAATGCCATCAGCATCCGTCATATTGGGAAAGCTGGGCCCGGCGCCGCCTACGCCGCTCGGAGCGCTGCCGGTGTTGACTTTCTGGATCAATATCTTGTCCCAGTGCAGGTCCGCATGATAAGGGATCAAATTGAGGTCATGCATGCCGACATTGATGGGCATGTTTTCTTTGACGCGGACCCATTGCCAGCTGCCGATGCTCATTCGGGAGATTTCACAATAAGTCGAGTCAGAAGAGCTGTCCAGGCTGAAATAGAATTTATAGCGTTCACTGGAAGTTGTGCGGCTTCTCACCCAGAGATCATATCGAGAGGTCTCCGGCACATAGAACGGGACGGCGACTGCTTTTTGCCGCGTCGTTCCGATCACCCAATCATAGGTGACATAATTTCCATTGGACGCTGAAGCATCTTCGGCAACGCGCGCATTCGGCTGCAAAAGGCGGCCATCTTCTGTCTCCACCCAAACCTGGCCGAGAAACTCGAAATTGGCAATATCATCCAAAGTCGCCTCGCCCTGAATCAGCTGAAAGTCCAGGAGCGTGCCGCCGGATGGTTCGTCATTTTCATCCGAGACAAAAACTTCAATGGGAGATGGGAGCTGCGTCTGAATCGGGCCTGTCTGATTATTACCGCCATGAACGACAATCTTTTGTGCGCCGGCGCCGCCGGGGAACCCGATCGAATAAGAGCTCAGGTTGTTATATATTCCGCTGCCGCCGTACAGCGACACACCCACGTACCTGTTATCCATAGACGACGCATCTGTTATATCAACTGTCACATCCAGTTGCCCACGCACGTAGAATCGCACCGTTTTAGAGCTGCCATTATTGATGATCACAGCCTCGACTTTGTCGCCCGGTTGCGGCGCCGTCAGGGTCGCCGCTTTGCTCGACAGGGCGCTGCTGGCAACCGCGCCGCCGGTGACCCGATAGACATCGAGCGCGCTGGCGCTTCTTTTCAAAAGATACCCGTTGGCAGAAGCCGGATTCGCGTTATCCATGAGGATGAGCAGGCCAGCAGGAATATACGTGCCGTTGAGCAGCTGCGAATTCGATAAGCTGAACGTCATACCAGCCCCGTAGGCGCCAGGCGACTGGTAAAGAGCGATATTATTCCAACCATTGGTCTTGCTCGACAGCGTGAGTTCGCCGGCACTGATCGTATAATTGGATGCAGCCCAGGCAGCACCAAGATCGGAGCGCTCAAAATCATCTGTTTTCCAGACAAGCTGCCCGACGTCGCCGCCGCCACCGCCGCCGCCTTCAAGCGTCGTCGCCGACGCCGAATTGGACATCGCGCCCGAATTGCCCGCCTCATCGATCGCTTTGATCGCAAAAAAGTATTTTGTCGCCGC
>RQOI01000237.1 GCA_003854995.1 Candidatus Zhuqueibacterota bacterium | reverse complement strand
CGGTCGCGGGCATACAAAGAAGGAGCTCGTCCAATTCAGCAAAATCGTTCAATTCACCTTCCCCATGGCGCCGGATCCCAAATGGGATATTTACGGCGCGTTTGCGACCAGATATATACCTCGAACTGTCCTCATCGACCAGCACGGCAAAATCATTTACCACTCCGTCGGCTATTCTGAACAAGAGTTTGCAAAGATGATCCGGCTCATCGAGACCACAATAAGCTCGGGACAATGACCTGTTGAGCTCCTGGCATCGCCTGTGATTCTCGACAAGTCGGTCGACACCGTCATCGCATCAAAAATCCATAAATCTTGCCACTTTTCGCTGCGATAAATGATAGAGTTGTACGCAATTTTGCACCTTGATAGGTATACTATTTTCACAGCAGAGCATAAATAATAGACGAGGCCGGCGGGATGCGTGTCAGCTTGAGAATTGCTCTCGTCAGCTTTTCTATTCGAATTGCCGATGTGAGTCCATTTTTTGGGATAACTTGTTTGCATCTATTACAGCCGAGCTTGAAGGATCAATAAAAGATTTGCTAAAGATAGCTTTTTGCTATAGTAGGTGCATATCGCAAACGATATAATTTTTCACATCCACAGCCTGATGCATTTTCATTTTATCATTTCCGGTGCTGTATAGCCCCTTTGATCGAACATCCGACGCATCCCGTTCGTCGCGCCGACAGTTGATTCTCGTGCAGTTCTTTGTCATCTGCGCGTTCGTAGATCAGCAGCAGCATAGTCGAGCGCCACGCAACGCCTCTCTCGTATGCTTTTTTTCATCTTTTCGCCCTCATAGCCTCCGCCTCGCTGAAAACTTTTTTTTGGTGAGCTGATCCATCGAAATTACATTTACCACGCGCGATTGATAACATCTTTACAATCATGGAAGAAGAGCGGCAATACGATCTCTTCGCAACCATAAAATCAATCGAACAAGAGGGAAAAATGAAAAAATATCTTTTGCCGGCTATTTTTGTCCTTGTGTGGATGTTGTCGTCCCACAAGCTGTGGGCACAAGGAAGCGTCACTTTCACCGGGCCGGAGATCCTCGGCCGGCCAACCGATGAGTCGGTCACTGTAAACGTGGTGGCGGACGCTGTGCTGGAAGCCTATTTTGACTACGATGCCGTAACGGGCGGTGGCGGCGATGGCTACGACTATCAGACAGCTATCGCATCATCCGCTGCCGATGAGCCAATCGAAGCG
>RQOI01000236.1 GCA_003854995.1 Candidatus Zhuqueibacterota bacterium | reverse complement strand
TGGCCATATCCTCTTTCGCCCTGACCAGCCTGGACTCGGTCGCCCGCGTCGCGCGCTCCATCTTGCAGCGCACCGCTGATCAGAACGCTTTACTGGCCAAGATGCGAATCGATGCGCCTTTAAAATCCAAAATCGGCGCCACGCTCATCACCGTGACCATCGGCGCAGCCGCCGCGTTCACCAAATGGCAGATCATCTGGCCCATCTTTGGCTGCGCGAATCAGCTGATCGCGGCATTGGCGTTGATCATTCTCTTCATCTGGCTCAAGAGCACTGGCAGAACCTATCAAATCATCATATTTCCCATGCTTTTCATGATCCTCATGACCCTGGCGGCGCTCGTGCAATTGACCCTGAAGAGCTTTTTGGCGGGGAGCTACATCCTCGCGGCGTTTTCGGTGGCGCTCATCATTCTGGCGCTGCTGTTCATCTCGCAAAGTGCAAAATTCATTTTAAAGGCACCAGCAACTATTGGCATGGAATTTTGAGGATATATAGTGATCGGCAAAACCATTTCTCACTACAAAATCCTGGAAAAACTCGGCGATGGCGGTATGGGAGTCGTCTATAAAGCGCTGGATGCCTTCCTCAATCGTTTTGTCGCCCTCAAATTCCTGCCATCCCATCTGACAGAAGATGAAACCACTCGAAAACGTTTCATTCTGGAGGCACAGGCCGCTTCAGCGCTGGACCACCCCAATATTTATTATGAAGGCGAGTCGCTCATCATCAATTCAGTTCCCGGTCCGATTTTCCATTTGTGGACGTCCATTGCGGATCGATACAGAGCACTCTTTTAGAAAGCGAATTTTTTGGTCACAAAAGAGGGGCTTTTACCGGCGCACATGCCGATCGTCAAGGATTATTTCTGCAAGCGAATATGGGAACGTTGTTCATGGACGAAATCAACAATCTGCCGCTGGACATGCAAGCCAAGCTTCTTCGCGTTCTCCAGGAAGCAGAAATCAGACCGGTCGGCAGCGACAAGTCAGTGCAAATAAATGTTCGCATTATTGCGGCTTCCAGTGTGCCGCTCAAAGAATTGGTCGAGAAAAATCTGTTCCGTCACGATCTCTTTTTCCGCTTGTTTGTCTATCCGATTTATATTCCCGATTTGAATGAAAGAGGTGAAGATATTCAATTGCTCGCGAAACATTTTCTCGACTATTATTCGAAACAACAACATAAAAAAGTGACGGCTTTTCATGAGAGCATCATTGATTTTATGAAATGCAAAAAATGGGATGGCAACATTAGAGAACTGGAAAACCTTGTCGAAAGACTTGTGGCGCTGGCACCGAATGATATGTCAACGATAACCTTTGAGACTTTTCCCCTAGACCTGCAGGATGAAATAAAAGAATTCCGTAACAGGCAGAGATACAATACATATTCAGGTTCTCTCAAGGAACAGGTGCAGGATTTTGAAACGCAACTCTTGAAAAAGACATTGATGGACTGTAACTGGAATCAATCCGAAGCGGCGCGACGATTGAACACGTCTGAAAAAAATATTCGGTATAAAATGGAAACGCTGAATATTATAAAGCCGGCATCCGGTTAATTTCAGTTCTATTGGAAAATGGGCACGTAAAACCACCGAGCTCACAAAGAACACAGAGAGAAGAAGATGATATACCATACTCATATTGTGCACAATTTTTCTCTGTGTCCTTCGTGTTCTCGGTCGCAAAGCAAGCATTATTCAGATAAACCATAATTTCCTATTTTTCGCATATCTTTCGACATTTTTTCCGAATCTAACTTTCATATAAACTGTAAATTATAATCCCCCCTCGACTATTATTCCGAATTTCCTCCGAAAATTTAATTTTATTCTCCAACAAGAAAATCAGGCATCTCTATGTTATTTAATAATTTAGTATCCCTGATTAACTACTGGTACGTTCTTTGATTCCCTTCATCAAAACGAATCCACCGCACTGAAATTTCCTAGAATGAAAACAACTTACAGGATCATTCATTGTTCAAGGAATTCAATCTGGTTCATTCCTAATTGAAATGGAGGATCACCATGAAAACATCATTCAAGATGCTAAGCATTTTCATTTTGCTACGCCTGCAATTAAGCTTTGCCAATGTCATCCGCGTTCCTCAAGACCAGCCGACGATTCAGGCCGGGATCAGCACTTCGGCCAATGGCGACACGGTGCTAGTGGCGGACGACACTTATTACGAAAACATCAATTTCAAAGGCAAAGCGATCACCGTGGCCAGCCACTTTAATGAATAATATCATATGGAGTAATAGCGCTTCAACTATGGCGCAAATAGGTCGATCTGGCAACGCTGGCATAAAGGTGCGGTATTCTATTGTGCAAGGAGGATATAGTGGCGAGGGGAATAAAAAAGAAGATCCCATGCTGGTTGCAGATAGTTTAACGAATGCGAGTCCCGCTATTGGCGCAGGAATACTTGAATATGACTTTGGCGATGGCGTCGTACTGCAATGTCCTTCATATGATATTCAAGGAAGAGTACGACCCTGTCCAACAGATTCAAGGCCTGATATCGGCGCATGGGAATCGACATTAAACTTACCCACAGGAATCGAGCAACAAACAGTTGCAGGAACTCCCGAACGTTTTACGCTGGGCCAAAATCATCCCAATCCCTTCAATCCAGCGACCACGATCAAGTTCAGTCTGCCCAAAAAGCAGTTCATTACGCTTGATATCTATAATCTTCTTGGGGAGACAATCGAAACGCTTGTCTCAGAAAATCTTGTAGAGGGAAGCCATACATACACCTGGAACGCTACGAACCAGCCGAGCGGCGTCTATTTCTATCAACTGCGGGGGGCACAGTTTTCGCAGACGCGCAAAATGCTGTTGGTGCGCTAAGATAAATCTTCCGGCAGGTTTTGATAAAAAGTGGTTGTTTCGTTGTCTATCTAACCGAAAGCATCCACAGCAAAACTTGCCGGAGGAGGTAGGTATCACCATCCAAAGATATAACCTCTCCGAATACCGTTTTTTTCTCGGCGCTTCTCGGCGAACTCGGTGGTTTCAATCTTTTTCTCTACGTGATTGATGCTCTGTTCGTTCAGGGATTCTATAAAAGACACAACTATTCAAGTTCTTTTTCGTGATCCTTCGTGTTTTTGCGGCTCTTTGTGTTGATTTTTTATTGACTTTACCAGTAGCTGACCTTTTGCGGGCAAAACACAGAAAATAGTGGCGCAAACAGAAAAAATATCGTATATTCATAAAGTGATTTAAAATACACCTTTTCTGCATAGAGTTTGGCGATGAGATATGCCCAGTAATATCATCCACATCGATGTCACCAATTTTCCCATTGCGGTCGAGCGTGTGGTGGAGCCGAGGCTGCGCTCTCGACCCGTTGCGGTCGCGATTGCCGCAGCCGCCGGGCCGCTCGTGCTGGCGGCGTCGGAAGAGGCGCAACAGAACGGTGTGCATCGCGGCCAGGCGTTGGCCAAAGCGCGCGGATTTTGCCACGATCTGACGGTATTGCCGCCGAATGAAGGCCTCTATCAACGTGCTTCGGCCGCGCTGATCAGGGTGTTGAGTGAATTCACTCCTGTTCTGGAACCATTGCGTTTTGGGCATGCCTACCTGGACGTGGGCACCGGGAGACTATTTGGCGGCGTGACGGACACTGCGGCAAAGGTGCAGCATGAAATTCAACAGAGACTGCGTCTCGGCGCGGCGGCGGGAATCGCCGGCAACAAGCTCGTCAGCAAGGTGGCATCCGATTTCGTCACCTCGCGCGGCGAACGCTGCGGCCTGCACGGCGTCGAAAGGGGGGCGGAAGAGATGTTTCTCGCGCCGTTGCGCGTCAGTTTTTTGCCGGGCGTCGATCGCAAGATTCGCCAGGAGCTGCAGGAGCTCAATATCCAGTTGAATCGCGAGCTGGCCGTCATCCCGGTCGAGCAGTTGCAGATGATTTTCGGCCGTTTTGGCCTGTTGCTGCATCAACGCGCCAAAGGGATCGACCCGCGGCCGGTGCAGCCTCCCAAACGTGCGGCGGAGATCGTCGAAATTGAACAGCTCGATGAGGCGAGCAATGACTATTATCTGCTGCAGTCCAGATTGTTCAACATGCTCGCCCGCGCCGCGCAGCGGCTGCGCACCAGCCATCTGCGAACCGGACGCTTGACTATTCAGGTTCACTATTCTGACTATAAAGAGAATACGGCGCAACAGCGATTTCAGCCGCTGGATACGGATATTGAATTGACGCCGATGGCCAAAAATGTCCTGGCGCATGCGCTCACGCGTCGCGTGCGGGTGCGACGACTGACGCTGCGCTTGTGCGATCTCGCAGCGACGCCCAGGCAGTTGTCACTCTTTGACGATAAAGATGTCAGAATTGACAAAATTACCGCTGCGCTGGATAAAATTCGCACAAAATACGGCGACAATGTAATTCAATTTGGTCAAGCATTCAAAATCGATGGTCGCCTCAATCGCTGCGATCTGACGTGCGGGAAATAGATTTGGCTTGAAAAAGGCATTCACATCGCACGCTGGTCCATAAAATATTATTTTTGCTCAACATCGTATCTTGACTACTTTTTAATCAATTTTGCCAGAAACTGATCTTTTTCCCGGATGGCAAGATTCCGTTTGTAAATGTCGACAATCTTTTTATCTTTAACAAAGACAAATCTGCGAGAAGATTATGGCAAATGACATCGAAATCGTATCTTTTGCAAACAATACGCGATCGGACAGGCAACTGCTGAAAAAATTTATCGATTTTCATTGGACGCATTATGAAAATGATCCGCACTATATCCCGCTGCTGGATTACGAGTATCTCGGCTTTAAATTGATCGGCATGGTCGGTTTCTTTGAGCCGCGGAACCTGTTCTTCAAGCACGCTGACATGCGCTTTTTTCTGGCGCAAAAGGCTGGCCGAGTTGTCGGACGATGCAATGCGTTCGTCAATCATGCTCACAACGAGCATTGGGGCGATAAAGTCGGGTTTTTTGGCCAGTTCGAGGCCACCGATGATCCTGATGTCGCAATCGCTCTGCTGGCAGCGGCATCGCAGTGGCTCAAATCAATGGGCATGAACCGGATGCGCGGCCCGCAGAATTTGCCGGTGAATGAGGCCACTCCCGGATGCTTGACCGCCGGATTTGACTCGCGGCCGGTGATGTATTACCACTATAACAAGCCCTACTATGAGAAACTGCTCTTGCAGACCGGCCTGGCGCCGGTCAAGCAGGTGCTGTCGTGGGAGGTTCGCGTACAAAATCCGATGGAGGAAAAGGTCGCGCGCGTGGCCCAAAAGGTGATCGATCGCTATCAGCTGACCATTGAGGACTGGTCGGATCGCCCGCTCAGCGTCCGAAAGCAGGAGATGTTTGAGATCTATAATGACGCGTGGAGTGACAACTGGGGCTTTGTCCCCTTCACCCGGGAAGAATTCTATCACATCGTCGACGAGATGATGCTCGTCATGAATAAAAAGCTGTTTCTGTTCGTCTATGTCAAGGGCGAGCCGGCGGCGTTCTTCGGCGCTGTGCTGAACATTTTTGAAAAAATGGCGCCGCTGAGAATATGCCGGCGCTGCGAGCTGCTGCGCGCCGCCAAAATGCTGCTGACCAAGAACAGCTGTAAGGGCTTTCGGCTCGGCTATCTGGGCGTGAAAAAGAAATTTCGTCGTTTGGGCCTGGATGGCGTCATGATATGGAAACAAAAACAATACACTCAATCCACAAAATTGGAGTATTGCGACATGGGATGGGTGTTGGAAGATAATGTCATGACTCGTCGGCTGGTGGAGATCATGGGCGCCGAAGAGTCGAAAACATATACTGTATTCGAAAAAGAGATATGAGGAGATCGTAAAATGACCCTGAATCGGAGAAATTTCCTCAAAGCGACGGGCGCTCTTGCCGGAACCATCGCCCTTGGCGGCCTGACAGCGTGCAAAAAGCGGCAGCCCGCCGAGGCGTGGCCCGGATTCAAATACGCCATGTGCAACGAGAGCATGCGTGAGCTCTCCTGGGCGAAACAGTGTCAAATCATCGCAGAAGCCGGTTACGCCGGCGTGGAAATCGCGGCGTTCACCCTGGTGCAGCAGAACATCAGCGAACTGAACGCGGCAAGGCGCACTTCCCTGGTCAATGACATGCGGACAGTGGGCATAGAATGCGTCGGCCTGCACTGGCTGCTCGCACCACCGCCGCAAGGGCTCCATTTCACAACGCCGGATGCGGCTGTCCGGGAAAAGACGGTGCAGTACGTGCGCGATCTCGTCGATTTTTGCAGCGATCTCGGCGGCACGGTCATGGTTTTCGGCTCGCCCAAGCAACGCAATGCCGAGGGCATCACCGTCGCTGAGGCGAAAAAATACTATGCGCAGGGCCTGGCGACCGTCGCCGACTATGCCCAGTCTCGCGGGGTGCAGATATTGATCGAGCCGCTGGACAGGAGCCAGACAGACGTCATCAACACACTGGCAGAAGCAAAAGCGATCATCGATGAAATCAATCACCCGGCGATTCAGACCATGTTTGATTTTCACAACACTCCGGATGAGACAGAACCGTTTGATGTGCTCGTCAAAGAATACTATCCGTATATCAAGCACATCCACGTTCAGGAAATGGACGGCAAGCATCTTGGCCAGGGGGACGCTGTCAATCAGTTTGTCAAGACGTTTCAGCTGCTCAAAGATTTGCAGTACGACAACTGGATATCGCTGGAAGTATTTGATTTCACGCCCGGCGGCGCCACCATTGCGGATGAATCCATGGCCGTCTTGAAACAGATCGAGGCAAAGCTGATCTAGGCGGAGATCGCTATACTCAATTATTGTTTTTTGCTGTAATTATTCATACAATTAAACAAGACAAAACTAAATTCTGGACGATGCATGAAAACTCTGGCTATTTTATCATTATCAATCCTTCTTCTCCTCATCGGCTGCGACGCCACCTCTGACGTCATTGCGAGCGATTCGGCCACATTGACGATTTTTCACAGCAACGACCTGATGGGCTATATGACGCCCTGTGGGTGAAAGAATCCGATTGGCGGGTTAGCTCGGAGAGCAACCTTATTGAATGAAGGTGTTGAAAGCACTGACTTTTCCCTCATCCTGGATGCGGGCGGATTTTCCAAGAGTTACGGAACCACGGCGCAGCTGCAGACCGATTTTCTGCTCAAAGGCTTGTCCATGCTGCGGTATGATGGCATCAATTTATCGGGCAAAGATTTCAGCGAGGGCGGTGAATTTCTGCAGGCTCTGCGCAAAAAGCATGGCCTGGATTTCATTTCCGCCAATATTGTCTATGCGCAGGAGAAAAAACAGTTTGTCGAGCCTTTCATCATAAAAAAGCTGACGACGAGCGCTCGCACTGCGCCTTTCAAAAAGCTGACCGTCGGCATCCTGGGATTGTGCGACGAAAAAGAGAGCCTTTTG
Source organism: Candidatus Zhuqueibacterota bacterium (assembly GCA_003854995.1). Taxonomy (GTDB): domain Bacteria; phylum Zhuqueibacterota; class Zhuqueibacteria; order Residuimicrobiales; family Krinioviventaceae; genus Kriniovivens. Next base: position 16,545 of record RQOI01000236.1, on the reverse strand, counting down.
CACGCCAGATTCGAGGAGGCACAGCTGCAGAGTCTGGCGCCAGTCGCAGCGGCGCAAGAGATCGTCCGCAAGCTTGACAAGCAAACCGATCTTGTCATTTTGCTGTACAACGGTCGTTTCAACGCCCTGGAGGCTCTGCTCAGCCAAATAGGAGGCATTGATATCGTCATTATGGGCGGCGAGTATTATCGGGCTGAGCAGTACAGCGACGAGAATGTCATCATCGCCAGCTCACCAAGCCTGGGAAAATATTTTGCGACGTTGGCCATCACCATTGACAAAGACCGCAAGATAACGGCGTCGCAAAAAAGGCGTATTCCACTGGACGAATCGATTCAGGACGATCCGAAATTGGCAAAACTGGTTGCAGATTTTGATCGAGAGAAAGAGAATGGCGCGCCGCCGATTTCGGATTCGCGATGAATATCACGCAAAATCGAGTGAAATGATCGCTCACCTTGATGCCGGCATACAATCACATCATCACAAGCAGGGCAAAAATGGCGCGGCATGCGGAGCTGGTGGGGGGGAAGGCGCACAATTTGGCCAGGCTCGCGCGAGGGGGATTTCATGTCCCTGATTTCATCGTCATCAGCACTCGAGCCATGGCCAGACCGCTCCATGGCCGCAATTTTTTCAAGAAATTACGTCGAGCTGTTCAAAAGCACTTTCCGGACATAGCGACCGTTCACGTCGCAGCCCGTTCCTCTGCGCCGCAGGAAGATCATCAACGCCACTCTTTTGCCGGACTCTATCAATCATCATTAAATTTGCCCACTGTCGAGGCCGTCTGCGCCGCCGTGCAGGAGGTTCAGCGGTCGCTTGATCGCAATGGCGTGCTGCACTATTCCAGGACATTCTCCGCCGCAAACAACGCGATGGCTGTCATCATTCAAAAAATGATCCGTCCGGTCGTATCCGGCGTGATCTTTACAGCGAATCCGGTGGACAATGATGACAATGCCATGCTCGTCGAAATTGTCGATGGCAGCTGCGCCGCGCTCGTCTCGGGTGAAAGAGCTCCCGTCCAGGTCGTCATCCAGAAGGCAGACCACAGCTACAGCATCCATTTTCCGGCGAAAAAAGAGGCGAGCGTCCTTTCATTCGTGACGCGCGAGGAGAATATCGACCGTCTGGTGAAGATGGCGACGGAAATTGAAAGACTTTTTGGCGCGCCCCAGGACATCGAATGGTCCTTTGACGGTGCGTTCTGGATCCTGCAAAGCCGGCCGATCTCAACCCTGCAGCACGAAAAAACATCCGCCTGTATCGACGAGCACGGCATCCGATGGAGCAACTATTTTTTTGCCGAGCGATTTGTCACCCAGTTATCTCCGCTTGGCTGGTCCTTCCTGCAACCCATCATCCGCGAGACCGCGCTGCAGGCGCCGCTGTGGTACCTGGGGTATGACGACTTGTGCCGATCCGTTCAGCTCAAATTGCTGCGCGGCATCCCGTACACCCAACTCGACGCCTATCAAAAGCTCTACGCGCATCTGCCGCCATCCTTCATCTCCCGGGATAAGAAAGAGACGCTGGAACTGCCGTCAGAGAGACAAAGGCTCTCTTTGCATGGATATATCTCTATCTTGTTTCGCCTCCTGCTCGCAGATCTGGCGTGGCTTCCCAGCTATAATCTGTGGCAATGGCATACGCTGCAAAAGATGGTCTTGCCAAGGACGAGAAAGATGGTTGAAAGTCTGGAAAATTGGAATTTAGCTGAATGCTATCAAGCATTAGTTGAAAGCCGGCGCCTGTCGTATCGGTTTCTGTCCATTCACCGATGGAGCATCACGTTTGCCGATATTTTTTCATCGCTGTTGATCAGGTTTTTGCGCGCAATCGAGGTTGTTGATGATGGCGTGTTGACAAATTTATTGAATGCGCCGGACAACGAGACGATGAAGGCCAATAAGAGCCTCTTGCGCCTGGATCTTGCGGATTCGCGTGCAGTGCACCGCTTTCTCGCTGAATACGGCCATCGCTCCGAATCGCTGGATATCGCGCGTCCCACCTGGGCCGAAGAGGGGCAGCGAATCGCCGAGATGAGCGCCATGCTCAAGCGCAGTGAGAAGCGTTTTCTCGACACTCTGGCAGCGAATGAGCGCCTGAAAAGAGCGGCGCACACGGAAATTGAGCAAAGGTTGAAACAATATAATTTGCTATATCAAAATATATTGCGCACTATTTTTAAAGTATTACTATATTACGCATATCAATTTGCGCTTTTGCGGGAAAACCAGCGGGACATGTGGCAGCGAATTCTGCAGGTGAGTCGTTTCGCCGCGCTCAGAATGTCCGAACTGCTCTGTGCGGCGGGAAAGCTGCGGCAGAGCGACGATATCTTTTATCTGCAGGTCAGCGAACTGCAAAGCCTCCTCGTCGGCGAGTGGCGCGGCGATCTGGCTTTGCTGATCCATGCGAGAAGACGCCGACAAGACGCATGGGCTAAGACGGCCTCAGAAGAGCATGCTGTCATGCACGCGGCAAAAGAGGGTGCGCGCGCCTATCGCGGCATCGGCGTGAGTCAGGGGCAGGCGCGCGGCTATGCTCGCATCGCCAGAAACTATGCAGAAGCCATGCAGGCGCAGCCCGGCGAGATTCTGGTCGTGCCCTGCGCTGACCCGGCATGGTCGCCGGTCTTTAGCGTCATTGCCGGACTGGTCATGGAGCGCGGCGGCATATTGTCGCACGCATCGATCATGGCGCGCGAATTTCGCCTGCCGACCATAACCGGCATTGGCCAGGCGACGAAAAAAATCCAGGACGGCGATCTCGTGGAGATCGATGGCAAGGAGGGCCGACTGGTGATCGAAGGGACAAGGCCATGAAACTGACAATTGAACAAGTCATCGACCGGCTGCAGCGGGATGAATCCTTCATGTCATGTGTGACGGAATGGCGGCAAATACCTGCCCAGGAAGCCGAATTCGCCGATTTCCCTGCTGAAATAGATGAGCGACTCGTGCGCGCGCTCGGCAGGCATGGCATCAAGAGGCTGTACAGTCATCAGGCTGAAGCAATTCGATCTGTCCTCACCGCGCAGAGCACCGCGATTGTGACACCCACCTCATCCGGCAAAACGCTGTGCTACAACATTCCGGTCCTGCATGCCATCATTCAAACCGCAGAAGCGCGCGCGCTCTATCTGTTCCCGACCAAGGCGCTGGCGCAGGATCAGATCCACGAGCTGCACGCCATCATTCAGCAGGTGGACGAGGACATACCTTTCAGCATAAAGAGCTACACTTTTGACGGCGACACGCCGGCTTCCGCCCGCAAAGCCATTAAAAGCAGCGGCCACATCGTCGTGACAAATCCCGATATGCTGCACACTGGCATTTTACCGCATCACACCCAATGGGTCAAGCTGTTCGAAAATCTGCGCTTCATCGTCATCGATGAAATTCATCAGTACCGCGGTGTCTTTGGCAGTCACATGGCCAATGTTTTGCGCCGCCTGAAGCGAATCTGCCAATTCTACAACAGCACCCCTGTTTTCATCTGTTGTTCGGCGACAATCGCCAATCCGCGCGAGTTGGCCGAGCAGCTGACCGGGGAAAAGATGATGCTGGTGGACAAAAATGGGGCGCCGCATGGCAAGAAACACTTTATTCTCTACAATCCGCCGGTCGTGAACAGGGAGCTGGGCATTCGGCGATCTTTTATTCAGGAAACGCAGCGAATCGCGGCGGATTTCATCGGCAACGACCTGCAGACGATCGTATTCACCCGCAGCCGCATGAACGTCGAAATTCTGCTGACCTATCTGCGGGAGACGATGCGCCGGCTGACAAAGCAGTCGGCGCGCATCCGCGGCTATCGCGGCGGCTATCTGCCCCTGGAGCGTCGCGACATCGAACGAGGGCTTCGCGACGGCAGCGTCATTGGCGTGGTGAGCACCAATGCGCTGGAGTTGGGCATCGACATCGGCCAGTTGCAGGTCGCGATCATCGCCGGCTATCCCGGGACGATATCGAGTGCGCTGCAGCAGTCGGGCCGGGCAGGGAGGAGGCAAGAGACTTCCCTCGCCATCATCGTGTCTTCCTCATCGCCGCTGGATCAGTATATCGCCAACAATCCGCACTACTTTTTCGAGCGCTCACCGGAATCGGCCGTCATTGATGCCGACAATCTTCTTCTGCTGTTGAGCCATCTCAAATGCGCGGCGTTTGAGCTGCCTTTCAGCACGGACGAGCGCTTTGGCCTCTCCTTCGATCACAGCCAGGGCGTGGACAGTACCCAGGAGATATTGCAGTATCTCGAGGAATCGGGCGTCGTGCATCTGTCCGGCGATAAATGGCACTGGATGAGCGAGACCTATCCGGCCGAAAGCATCAGCCTGCGCAGCGCCGCGGAAGAAAATATTGTCATCATTGATCGAACGAATGTGCAGGAAAAGGTCATCGGCGAAATAGATCTTTTTGCCGCGCAGCTGATGGTGCATCAAGATGCCATCTACCTGCACGAAGGCAAGCCATTCCATGTTGACGCCCTGGACTGGCCGCGCCGCAAGGCATATGTTCATTCCGTTAAAGTAGATTATTATACAGACGCTGAATTAAAGTGCGACTTGAAGGTGCTGGACGTTTTTGAATCCGCTGAGGCCGAAAGCGGTTGTTCGTGCGGCTACGGCGAAGTCGTGGTGACCAGTTTGGCGACCATGTATAAAAAGATCAAATTTCATACGCACGAAAATATCGGCTGGGGCAAAATTCATCTGCCTGAATGCGAACTGCACACGACCGCTTTTTGGCACTGCTTTCCTGATGAGGTGCAGGCGTTGATCGGCGTAAACAAGGACGAATTGGGTGACGGACTCAAGGGTCTGGCGCATCTTTACCGAAATATTGCCCCGCTTTTCATCATGGGCGATCGATCGGACATTTCCGCGCTGCCAATGGTGCGATCACCTTTTACGGAGCGAGCGACCATCTATATTTGGGAGCAGGTGCCTGGTGGAATCGGGCAGAGCAAAAAGCTCTATCATCTGTTCGACAGCGTCATTGTCGCCGGCCGGGAGCTCATCCAGAGTTGCGGCTGCCAGAACGGCTGTCCTTCCTGCGTTGGCCCGCAGCTTGAGGTGGGTGAAAGAAGCAAAGAGGTGGCGTTGCGTCTATTGGACTATATGCTGAAATGGAATCGCTGAGAGAAAAACTACGCGCCCTGCATCCATACGAGAGCTTCACCAAGCGGACGGCGATGGCGCTTTCGGATGCCGAGATGGCCAGGTTCGAGCTGCATCGGCTCACATCGCCGGCGGCCGTTTTCGTGCGCGAAAAGCGATTCCCGCTCGATTTTGTGCATGGCGGCGCCAGACTCGCTGAATTTCTCGACATGACCCAACACGATATGGTTCTCGTTCACAATGGCGATTTTTCAGCGCCGTTTTGTTGTACAGATTTCGTCTTTTTCGATGCAGAGACGACGGGATTGGCAGGAGGGAGCGGCACCTATCTCTTTCTGGCCGGCCTGGGTTTTTTCACCTCGGACAGTTTTGTTGTGCGGCAGCTCTTTCTTGCTGAATACAAGGATGAAGTCGTTTTTTTGGCTGAAATAATGCGTTTTCTACTGCAATTCAACGGCATCATCAGCTTCAATGGCAAAACATATGACGTGCCCTTACTGCAAACAAGATGTGTTCTGAACAAGCTGCACGCTGAACTGGCAAACATGGCGCACGTTGACCTGCTCTATAACGCGCGGCGACTGTGGAAAAAGTCCATTGGCGAATGCGATCTGGGCCATATCGAAAATAGAGTTCTGGGATTTGCGCGCAAGGATGATGTCCCAGGCAGCGACGTGCCGAAAAGGTTCTTTCAATTCCAGCAGACAGGTGATATCGAGCTATTGCACCCCGTCTTTAAGCACAATGTCATCGATATCCTGTCAATGGTCGCCATTGCCATCCAGTCCTGCAGACAATTCAATCTTGCGACTCCTGCCGGCGCAGAGGCGGACAAAGTCAAGCTCTTTCGACTCTTTTCGGCGCACGGGGACGAGCCAAAGGCAGCGGCGCTCGTTCAGGACTCGATTGATCCAGAGCTGCTTCTCGAATACGCCTCGCTGCAGAAAAAAAATGCCAACTGGCCTGCAGCGGTGAACATCTGGCGCTCTTTGATGACAGCGAGGCAATTCACTGAATCCGCCTATTTGGAACTTGCAAAATATTATGAACATATTGTATTTGATTATAGTAAAGCTTTAGATGTAGTTGAGAGAGCGGAAAAGCGAAGGAGAGTTTTGCAGGAATTGGGAAGGGTGACGGAGGCAATTTCGCTGGATGACTGGGCGCATCGAAAAGCGCGTTTACGGAAAAAGCTCAAAAATAGCATTGAAAAAGCCGCTGGAAGTTGCGTATATTGAATTAATATTTAAGCGATCGGCCGTCGATGCGGGTATTTTTCTTTTCGGAAAAGAATGCTCATCTGGAGGATAAAGATTGAATAGTATTCTTGTCACCGGTGGCACGGGTTATATCGGCAGCCACACGACAGTTGAATTACTGAAATCGAATTACAATGTCATCATTGTCGATAATCTCAGAAACAGCAAGATTCAAGTCCTTGATCGCATCGAACGGATTTGTCAGCGGCGGCCGATCTTTTACAAGGTCGATCTGTTGGATGAGAAAGGTCTTGCCCAGGTTTTCCAGGCGCATGCGATCGATGCGGTCGTTCACTTTGCCGGACTCAAGGCTGTCGGAGAATCGACGCACATTCCGCTGCAATACTACAGCAATAATATCACCGGCACCCTCGTCTTGTGCGAGTTGATGAGCGCCTTCAAGGTGAACAAGCTCGTTTTCAGCTCTTCCGCCACCGTTTATGGCGATCCGCAGGAGGTGCCGGTGGACGAGGACTCGCCGCTCAGCGCGACAAATCCCTATGGTCGGACAAAGCTGATGATCGAGGAGATTCTGCGCGATATATGCGTCGCGGATCCGCAGTGGAGCGTCGCCTTGTTGCGCTATTTCAATCCGGTTGGCGCACACGCGAGCGGCCTGATTGGCGAAGATCCGAATGGCATTCCGAACAATCTGATGCCGTTCATCGCGCAAGTGGCGGTCGGCAAACTGGCGCAACTTTCTGTCTTTGGCGATGACTATCCGACGCCGGATGGCAGCGGCGTGCGCGACTATATTCACGTCGTCGATCTTGCCCTCGGCCATATCAAGGCGCTGGAAAAGCTGGCGAAACAAAGGGGTGCGGAAGCGTATAATCTGGGCGCCGGGCGTGGCTATAGCGTGTTTGAGGTGATCAGGGCTTTTGAAAAGGCAAGTGAGAGAAGCGTTCCGTATAAAGTTACCAAGAGAAGATCGGGCGACATCGCGATGTGTTATGCAGATGTGCATAAAGCGCAACAGGAGCTCGGTTGGGCAGCGACCAGAGATATTGACGACATGTGCGCTGATGCCTGGAGATGGCAATCGCAGAATCCAGGCGGCTATGTGATGCATCTTTGAGTGGGAATGAGAAATTATGAATCAAAAATCAGCTTTTGAGATACCGCGCAACTATAAAATCATCAAAGTCGCGATGGAGAGGGCGCAGCTCAAAAAAGTGTATGACGATCCGCAGATCGAGCATAACAATGAAAAAGTGCTCGACTATCTGACGAAGGACTATCAGGGCGCAGCGCAGTTTTTCGACATCGATTTTGATAATGGCAAAGCGCTGGTATCGTGGGGTGTGCAGCGCGGTTCGCAGGAAGCGGAGGTCTATAATAAAAAGGGGCTGCTCGCCGCCAAGGAGAAGAATTTCACCGATGCCATCGACCTGTGGCGCAAGGCGCATTACATCAACAACATGGATCCGGATACGCTGTACAATCTCGCTCTGGCCTATTTCGAAATCGGGAATCACACCAAGGCGCTGGACAAATGCCTGGAGGTCATTGCGAACTGTCCGGTCTATTTTCGCGCCTATTTTTTATTGGGCAGCATCTATTCCAAGATGCGTAAATTTGACCTTGCGGCTACGACCCTCAACAAAGGGCTCATTTTTCAGCCCGACAACGTGACCGCGCTGGTCAATCTGGGCGCCATTGCGAGCATTTTGCGCGATAATCAGGAAGCGATCCAAGCCTTTGAAAAGGCCATAGCCATCTCGCCAAAGGAGATAAAAGCCTATCTGGGGCTCGGAAAAGTGTATGCGATGCAGAATGATGTAGAAAATGCCAATCGCTGTTTCAAGCTCGTCATCAAGCTGGATCCGAACGGCAAGCTCGGCGACATCGCGCGAAATTCCATTTTGCCCGAAAAAGAGCTGGCGCTGGTTCTCAATGACGAACATGATGAGCAGACCTTCAATGACATCAAGGATGCCGCTGAACTCTATTCACATGGTTTCAAACTCTTTCTCAACTGCGATTACGGCAATGCCGCGCAGTTGTTGTCGCGCTATGTGCACGACAAGGCAAAGGATTTCAAGGCATGGTCGATCTTGGCGATCTGCCAATTGCGCGCCGGTGACAAGGACAAATCGATACTATCGATCGAAAAGGCGCTCGCCTTGCAGACAAGGAATGCCGCATTATACAAGCAGGCGAGCATACTCTATGATGCCGTTGGCCTCGCGACAGAGTCGGCTGAAGCGGCCATAAAAGCGCGCGAATTGGGCAAAGATGACAGTGTGACGTTGGCGCTCTTGGGCATAGGCAAGGCTTTTCAGGGCGCCTTGCAGGAGAGCGTCAGGATTTTGCAGGATGCGGTGAATAAAAATCCAAACAATCTGAAAGCGCGCTTCCATCTGGCCAAGGTGTTGAATGATCTCGAGCAGAAAGATGCCGCGCGGCAGCATCTGGAAGAGATTCTCTGGACAGAGCGACAGACGCCGTTGAAACAAAAGGCAAAAGATCTGCTGCAACAGATCGTCTGACGCAGAAAACAGGGGTGAGAATACAGCAAAAAAGAGGAGCATGCGCAAATAAACAGTGCTCTGTTTTGCAGCAAAAGTTTCTTCTTATTCTACATAATGTTAGTTATGTTAACATGTAGGTCTATTTAAAAGAGGAACGGCTGACCGCTCCTCTCCTGCCCGTAAAGCCCTGCATCAGGTCATCATTTCACCGCAAACACGACAAGCTTTTTCGGCACGACGATCGATTTGACGAGCTCTTTTCCTTCGGTATACAGACGAACTTTGTCATGCGCCAGCGCTGCTTTGATGATCTCCGCATCTGCTGCATCGGCGGCAACTTGTATCTGACCTCTTATCTTGCCATTCACTTGCACACCGAGATTTATCGTATTGAGCTCAACCATTTTCTCATCATGCACAGGCCACTGCTGGTCAATTACGCTGTATTTCTTTTCCAGCACCGCCCACAGCTCTTCGGCCATGTGCGGGCAAAATGGCGCCAACAGCTGCACCAGCGTCGGCATGACCTCGCTGTAAAGCCGCGCATTTTGCGATGCAGCGTCGACATCCTGTATGTAAAGATAAGACTCATTAACCAGCTCCATCAGCCGACTGATCGCGGTGTTGAAATGAAACCGTTCCAATGATTCGGTCGCATGTTTGATGGCATAATGCAACTGATAGAGAACGCGGGCAAATTTGTCGCTCTCCGCTCCGGTCGGCCGCTCCAAATGGATCTGCCAGACCAGCCGCCAGACTCTCTTCAGAAATCGATGAATGCCGGTGATCCCTTCATCGCTCCAGTCACCGCCATCTTCATACGATCCCATGAACATCATATACATGCGAAAAGTATCGGATCCCAGCTCATCGATGAATTTGTCAGGATTGACAACATTGCCGCGCGATTTTGACATCTTGGCGCCGGCATTGGTGATGATGCCCTGATGGATCAGTCTTTTGAACGGCTCGTCAAAGTCAATGTGACCCAAATCATGCAGCACCTTGGTCACAAATCGAGCATACAGCAGATGCATGACAGCGTGCTCGGCGCCACCAACGTATTGATCGACCGGCAACCAGTCATTGACCCTTTGTTGATCAAAAGGCTTGTCCAGCAAGGCCGGATTCACATAGCGCAGAAAATACCAGGATGAACAGACAAAGGTGTCCATTGTGTCAACTTCCCGTCGCGCCGGCCCGCCGCACTGCGGGCAGACCGTCTGGACAAAATCCGCAGCCGTCGATATCGGTGAAACACCTCTACCCGTAAAGTCTACATTTTCAGGAAGTAATACCGGCAAATCCTCTTCCGGCACCGCCACTTCGCCGCACTGTTCACAGAACAGGATCGGGATCGGCGCACCCCAGTAACGCTGCCGCGAGATGAGCCAATCGCGCAGTTTGTAATTTATTTTTTCTTGCCCGCTTTTTCTCTCTTTCAGCCATTCGACAATCCTGACCTTGCCAACCTCAGAATTTAGGCCGTCAAAAATGGCGGAATTCATCATGACGCCGGCGTCGGTATAGGCTGCTTCAAGTGTTTGTTTATCATCGCCGCCGTTCTTCCTTATCACCTGCCGGATAGGCAGCGTATATTTGATCGAAAAGTCAAAGTCGCGCTGATCGTGCGCCGGCACAGCCATCACAGCGCCTGTGCCGTAGGTGGCCAGGACATAGTCGGCAATCCAGATGGGGATTTTTTCCCCGTTCACCGGATTAATGCAATAGCTGCCGGTGAAGACGCCGGTTTTGTCTCTTTCGGTCGACAGGCGGTCGATCTCTTTGGTCTTGCGCGTCTGCAGAATGTACTCCTGCACGCCGGGTCTGTTCTCCGCTGTGGTCAGCTTATCGACCAGCGGATGTTCCGGCGCCAGGACCATGTAGGTGACGCCGAACAGCGTATCGGGCCGGGTGGTGAAGACGTCGATGATGTCAGCGGACTCTGCCACCTTGAACGAGATGAGCGCACCGACGCTCTTGCCGATCCAGTTCTTCTGCATGGCGATGGTCTTTTCCGGCCAATCGATCGTCGCATGGCCTTGCAGCAGCTTTTCCGCATAATCCGTGATTTTGAAAAACCATTGCTCCAGATCCTTCTGAATCACCTGCGTTTCGCACCGTTCGCAGGCGCCATCAACCACCTGCTCATTTGCCAGCACGGTCTGACAGGAAGGGCACCAATTGACCGCCGCTTTTTTGCGATAGGCCAGGCCATTTTTGTAGAGCTGCAAAAAGAGCCACTGCGTCCATTTGTAGTATTCGGATTTGCTCGTATCGATCTCGCAGCTCCAATCGTACATGGCGCCCATGACTTTGAGCTGTTGGCGGATATTCTCGATATTCTGATTCGTGCTCATCGCCGGATGCACGCCATGCTTTATCGCATAGTTTTCGGCCGGCAATCCGAACGCATCGTAACCCATGGGCTCGAAGACGTTGTATCCCTGCATTCTTTTGAAACGCGCCCACGTATCGGTCGGCGCATAGTTGTACCAGTGTCCGATGTGCAGGCGATCGCCGGAGGGATACAAGAACATGACAAGACAGTACAGTTTTCTTTCGACATCTGAAAGATTGACTTTGTACAGAGCTGTCTCTTCCCATCTCTTTTGCCATTTCTTTTCAATTTGCGCATAATCGTATTCAGGAATCATGGCCCTCTGCCCTTCTGACATTTTGATAGATCTGTTGCACCATTCGGCTCTGAAAAGCAAAAAAGGTGCCAATTGACACCTTTTCTGTTGTGGAGCTAAGGGGAGTCGAACCCCTGGCCTCTTGAATGCCATTCAAGCGCTCTCCCAGCTGAGCTATAGCCCCGCTTGATTTTAAGCCTATAATTTAGCAAATTCGGGCAAAAAGTCAAGCTTTATTCCTTAATGTCCGAAGATGAAAACGGATTAGTTCGAAATGACATATAACTTTGCGTTCTCGGCGAACTCGGTATTTGAAAATAGCTCAAATGTCGCTAAATTTCCACACCATGCACGATAAAAATCCCGACATTGTTGCCAGCCTGGCGCGGCTGCACGAACATCATTTTGGCGCACGCCCGACCGTGATCACTGGACTGCAGGGCGACGGCTCGGATCGCCAGATATTCAGACTGTCCTCTGACGCGAACGAGCCGGTCATTGGGATCTACGGGCCGAATCGCCGGGAAAATGAGGCGTTCATCTCTTTTTCCCGGGCGCTGCATCAGCACGCCATACCTGTGCCCATCATCTACACCTACGATGCGGATGCTCATATCTATCTGGAGAGCGATCTGGGCGATGTGACCCTGCTCGAGTGGAGCAATCAGCATGACGACAGCAGCAGCGTCCTGACAATGTATCGGCAGGTCATCTCCTGGTTGCCGAAGGTACAACTAACGTCAAAAGATTCAATAGATTATACAAAATGCCACCCGTTCGCTGCCTTTCGCCGCGAGGCGATGCAATTTGATCTGGACTATTTTCAGTCGAGTTTTTTGTCACGATTTCTGCGCATCAGGCTTGATAACGCCGCGCTGGCAAACGATTTCAATCTTCTGATCGCGCATCTGTTGCGGGCGCCGTTTGACGCCTTTATGTATCGCGATTTTCAGTCAAAAAACATCATGATCTGCAATGAGCAACCATTCTTCATCGACTACCAATCGGGCCGCAAAGGCGCCCTGCAGTACGATGTCGCCTCCCTCCTGTTCGATGCCAATGTCAATCTCTCCCACTCTTTCCGCGAAGCGATGCTGGAATTCTATATCAGAGAAACTATGAGATATATTCCTATCCAGGAGAAAAAATTCCTGACCTTTTACTACGACTTTGCTCTGCTGAGAATGCTGCAAGCGCTGGCCGCCTTTAGCTTTCTCGTCTTTCAAAAAGGCAAATCGTATTTCATGAAGAGCATCCCCAATGCGCTGCAAAACATCGCCTTTCTGTTGACGCAGGATGACTGCATGTTGCGCCGCTTGCCGGAATTACGCCGCCTCTTCGAAGAGGACGTGCTCAACAACCCGCAGGCGCTGTCATGAATGCCATGGTTCTGGCCGCAGGATTGGGCACGCGCCTCCTTCCTATCACCACAAGCTTGCCGAAAGCGCTCGTTCCGGTTGCCGGCACGCCGCTTTTGGGGATAATATTGCATCGATTAAAAGCTCACGGGTTCACGCATGTGGCCGTCAATGCGCATCATCACGCAAAGCAGGTGAAGCACTTTTTGCAGCACTTTGCCGAACAAAACGATGTGACGCTCTATTTATCTCAAGAGCCGGTGCTTCTCGACACGGGCGGCGGGATTAGAAAAATGCTCGACTTTTTTGATAAAGATGCGCCAATCCTGGTACATAATGTCGATGTTCTCACGACACTGCACTATGCTCACCTCATGCGGGCGCATATCGATAGCCGGGCGGCGGCGACCCTGGTGATCAACAGACGACAAACAGACAGGCCGTTGTCTTTCAGCAGTCAAGGAGATTTTCTCGGACGTTTGACAAATTTTCAAGAAAATGAGGTGCTGTTTGGCTTTTGCGGCATTCAGGTCATCCAGCCTTTCCTGTTTCGGCGCATCGATGCGGATCGTTTTTACAGCATCGATGCCTATGAAAAGGCAGCGCAGGCTGGCTTTCTCATAAGAGGCTACGACATCACCACCTGCTACTGGCGCGATGTCGGTACGCCGGGCGATTTACAGGCAGCGGAAAAGGATATTCAGCAGGAGCGTTTTACTCTCTGAGCAAAAAAAAGGGCTCATACGCAAAATATTTTCTCTCTGCGCTACTTTGTGTCCTCAGCGGTTCCAAGTACTCCTTTTGCGGAAGAACAAAAAAAAAGGGCGAATGAATCATTCGCCCTTTTTCATCAGCAGTTCTTTATCTCAGCTTGATGACGATTTTGGCGCCATCAACGCTGATCAGCGGATCAATGGGACGCGTCACATCGAGGACGACGCGGGTGAAATTCTCCTCGATATGTTCAGCGGCACGCGCCTGATTCACCGGGCCAACGTTCAGGATGAACTCTTTCTGTTTGGCGATCAGGTAGATGTCATCAAAATCGAGGACGAATCGTTCGGGATCCGAGAGCCGCAGCGTCTTTGTCGGCGCGGGAATGATGCCATTGCAGACGATGTGGATTGTATTGGCATCGGCTGCCACGATATCCTTTATGGCCGTGCCGGCCGGCATTTCCGGCTGTGCATCATAGGTGAAGAGCAGAAATTCCACCCGGCGGTTGCGGAAACGGCCATCGTCCGTATCGTTGGTATCGATCGGCCTGGACTCGCCATAACCGACCGGCATGAAAAAGCGGCTGAACGCCACGTTTTCTTTTCGACTCAGGTGAGTCATGACGCTATCGATGCGGCGATGCGACAGGTGAATGTTATAATGGTCGGTGCCGATCCAGTCCGTGTGGCCGGAGAGATGCATCTGCGCGTTCGGATAGGTGTTGAGAATTTCGCCGACGCGCTGCATGGTCGGGTATTCATCGGGCCGGATATTGGCCTTGTCGAAATCGAAATTGATGCGCATGGTCACCAGGATTTTCCGGGCATCATCCGGCATCTGCGCGACTTCGATCTTGCCCTCACTCTCGGCAGCAATCTTTTTGATGGCGTCGAGACGTTCCTGCATCTCTTTTTCCAGGGCGCGCAATCGCGCTTCAGTGTCCTGCGCAGACCTGAGAGCGGCATCCAGGGAATCGCGTGTTGCGGCCATCGCTTGCAGATCTTTCAGCGTCTTGGCATCGACATAGGCGGCGGCCAATCGCTGTGCAGCGCCAAAGGCAAAGTGCAGCGAGAAGCGGTGCGCCGCTTCATCAAAGGCGCGCAAGGGTGCGTAGGCGTAATCGAAGCGCGCTTTTGATTTGCCCAGCCATTCGGTTGGCAAATAGACGCCGAATCCGAGCGCCCAGTTGGCCATGGAAGGGTCATTGAATCTGTAGCCGCCGCGCACGGAGATGACCTCGTTGTCCGCACCATCCTTTATCAACAGTTCCGAACCCAGCTGATAGCCGATCTGCTCTTTGGTCGTCCAGGTGGCGTCCGAGCTGATGATCAGCTCCGATATCCGCAACGGAAATTGGCGAAAGTTCAGAGCAGCGCCGGCGCGATAGGTCTCGGGCAGTGGTGATTCCCAGACATCAAATTTCATCTTTGACAGGCCGTAATTCTGAATGGCGGCGCCGAGAGAGAGTATGGGGACGCGCACATTCTCATGTTCGGGGAAAGAAAATTGCGCACCGGCATCGAGAGCGACGACGCCCGATGTCTCGCCGACGAGGCTCTGACTCAGGTACTTGACGGCGACGCCGACGCCCAGATCCCATCTCTGATTTCGGCCAAAATTGTAGCCATAGCCCAGGGATGCCATCAGGTCAGAGCTGTACGGTTGATCCCCCGTCTCGACAAAGTCGGCGTTGCGGCCAATGATCTTGCCTTCGTTGAAAAAAGAGAGGTCCACGCCAAAGGCGCCGATTTTGCTGGGAAGAGCAAAGGCGATGCTGCCCTGTTGCGTGTCGTCAATCCAGCTGTTAAAATTCATAGCCAGACTGGTATAGTCGATGAGGTCGAGGCCGCCAATGTTATAGCGCATCACATTGACGTCCTGCGACAGCGCTGTATAGGCGCCTCCCATGCCCACCTGTCGAGCTGCCGGGCTGATTTTGAGAAACGGGGCAGCGTGATAACCGACGCCGGCGGCCGCCGGCAGCAGGTTCGGCGATAGGAGGATGAGACAAATCCCCAAGATCCACCGCGCCCTGCAGGCGGTTATTCTGTCATTGCATCTATTACGCTGTTTCATTCTATCTCCATCCAAAATCAAGTTAACGCCTGCGCCTCAGCGGATGATGACGAACTTTGTGATGGCTGAGACGGTTGTCCCGTCAACAATGGCCTCCGCTTTCAGCCAATAGGTGCCGCTGGCGGCCGGATGGCCGGAATCGGTCTGCAGATTCCACCAGTTATTGATAAACGCATAATTGCTTTGCGCGATCGTGTTGGTGCCGATGTCAGAAAAGCGGACCGCACTGCCGCCCCGTTCGAATACCTTTTCGCCGGCAAAATTGTATATTTCCAGTTTGGTCAATGTCAAGGTGCCTGTGCCGGAGGCGGCTCGCAGGCGGAAATTTTCACCCGATGTTTCGCGATAGGGATTCGGCGCGATTTCCAGCAGCAGGACGCTTTCGATCTCGATGACGTCGATCATGGGTATGGCGACGAACCGGTATGTTGTGTTCTTTAAAAAATTGTCCTTATATTCCGCCGATATGCGATCGCCCGGCCGCGAATAGAGGTTGCCGTCGTCGGGCGGACTGTAAGGATCATCATCCAGAAGCACTCTGTCATTATAAGCGCTAGCAAATATTCCGCTGTTGTAATTTCCCTCAGAGCCCTGCTCGAGGAGCATGACATTCTCAAAGTCGCTGGTCATGTTGTTGCGCAGCACCGCATAGATGGTGTCCTGCCGGGTCGGATGCAGGTTCCGGTCCATTTCATTCTCGATGCGCAGATGCAGATAGCGATCCATATTTGCTACTGTGATGGCCACAAGGCTGTCATTCTGGATGGCCATCAGTCCGATGGTGCCCTGTACCACAACGATCGAGTCCGATAGTATATCGCCCGGACGGAGAATCGGCTCATAATCGACAAAGAGCGAATCGCGATCGTGCAGCTCAAGCCTGTCATTGGTGGGATC
>RQOI01000235.1 GCA_003854995.1 Candidatus Zhuqueibacterota bacterium | reverse complement strand
GCGATGATGGTCTCGGCCCGCTGCAGCGCCAGCCGGCGCTGGTGATCTTTGAATTCAGCCGTCGCCTCCCCCTCTTCCGGTAGTTCCCTGCTGTGCACCGCGCAGAACCATTTGCGCAAAAACTCTCCCTGCTGCTCCGGATTGAAATCGCGCACATCGGCGCGCAGATGATCAAAGCCGATCTCGATGCCGTCGAGCTTGCGATAGCCGGTCCAGCGCGAGGTGACGACGAAACGCGCTTGCGTCAAACCGGTTGCCGTGTCAGATATCCACTGGCACACCTGGCGGCGCACCTCGATGTCGCTGATCTCATCCAGACCATCCAGCAGCACGAGCGTCTCGCGGTTGTGCAGCCAGTCGTAGAATGTATCGCGCGAGATGTCCAGCACATGCCGCGTAGCCCAGGAGGCCAATGCTTCGGGCAGCTGCTGCAGCTTACCCTCTTTATCCTCCATTTCCCGCAGCGGCAGATAGAGCGGCAGCATTGGATTGACAAAGCCGAGCTTGGCATGGTCGCCTTGCAACAGCGTCATGGCGTAATATTTCAGCAGCGTCGTCTTACCTGAGCCGGGATCGCCGATGATCAGCAGCATGCGAAAGTGCTGAAAAGCGCGCTGCATCACCGTATCAGGAGTGGAGACGCGCTCCTGGTGTGGTTCACCCTGCATGCTATCGGGATCGAAGCGTTTTTCGCTGCGCCAGGTTTCCGATATGTCCAGAGAGACAAAGGAATCCAGCAAACTGACCGGCAGATTGGGGATGTCGGGCGATCCGAGCAGACGGATGGTGCCGAGCTCTTCGGTGAGGGCTTTTCGCAAGATTTCTTCTGCTGACTTTATGGTTGCTTGTTTTTCTTTTTCCGCAAACTCTTTTGTACCTTCTTGCCGTGCCAATTCAGATTTTCTTTCCAGCTCCGCTCTGAATTTTTTTTCATATTCATGCTCGACATTTTTTCTGATCTCCTCTTCTTGACGAATATGCCTCTTTCTGTTAATAAAAATAACGAGTGCAAGAAGAAAAGTGAGCGCTGCAGCAATCGGTCCGATTATTTCCCAGACAGAAGCCTTGTCAGACTTTGCCTTTTCTTGTTCGATTTTTTGCTCCGGCTCCAGCGCCGGCGCCGTCGTTTCTGTCGTATCCACCTGTTGAGCTGGTTCGGATACATCCGTATTTTGCTCAGGTTCATAAGGATACACGATGCCCGCCAGCAAAGAGAAAACGAGCAAAATCACCATTCTTTTCAAGAAGCATAGCATCTTATCCCCCACTCCCCTCCTGCACCTGTTTCATCACATACAATCCGATCAACAGCACAGCGCCGCCGATGAGAAGGGCGACGACGGCGATAAAGGCCACCAGCATCAGCAGATCGACGACCGAATAGCGCTCCTTCTTCTGCTTAAAGTTGTCAAGGACAATGTCGTAGAACAGCTTGCCGAAATAGATCACCGCGAGCAGAACCCCGAGCACGACGCGCCAGAGCGACATTTTCGCCGCCTGCAGGGTGAGCAGCGGCCAGAGCAGCCAGACAAGGATCGCCCATTTGCCGATTTCGAAGAGATAGGTGAAAGATTTGTTCTTTTTTTTCATGCGAGATCCGCGAGATAAGCACAGAGGATACTCTGTACTACAAAGCTGCAACATTGTGTTTTTTTAACAAAGTTATTGAGCCGAGAAGATAAATAATATAACCACCGAGAACACCGAGGACCACAGAGGAAAAACAGACGTTCTTTTCTTCCACAATGGTGCCTAGAGTGAACGCGATAAACTTTTTTAAAGTTTTTTTCATCTATTTTCTCGGCGCTCTCGGCGCCCTCGGTGGTTTGGATGTTTTTGGTTGCGGCCAAAGGCCGCGCCAGGGAAATCTTGCATCGATTTGCCGAACGATCATCCGCCGCTACTCCTCCAGCCAAAACGCATCCTCTATATGCTCGATGTGCGGCGGCGCCGTCAGATCGATGGCGATGACGTCGAAGCGGCAGTCGACATCTTCTATCTCATTGTCGGCAAGATATCTCGCCGCAGCGCGGCCGATGCGCCGCTGCTTGCGCTCATCGACCCACGTCGCCGGCGCGCCAAAAGCGCTGCTCCGCGCGGTCTTGACTTCGATGAAAACCAGGACCGCGTCTTTCTGAGCGATGATGTCGATCTCTCCGTTCCGGAGACGATAGTTGCGCGCCTTGATGACATAACCATGCCGACGCAAATGGTCAGCCGCCATCTCCTCGCCCGTTCGGCCAATGTTTTGCCTAGCCGACATAGACATCGAGTAATCCTCTGGGACGAAAGGAGCGGCGATGAATGGGCGACAGGCCAAAGCGGCGAATGGCCTGCAGATGCCCGGCCGTGGCATATCCTTTGTGTCGGGCAAAGCCGTACTCCGGATAGCTATCGTGCATCTCCAGCATCAAGCGGTCGCGCGTGACTTTGGCGAGGATCGAGGCAGCGGCGATCGAGACCGACGTACGGTCACCCTTGACAATGGCTTGCGCCGGCGCCGGCAGATTCGGCAGGCCTCTGCCGTCGACCAGGATGTAATCGGGCGCTGTGCGGCACTCTTTGATCGCCAGGACCATGGCCTTGTAGGTCGCCTGCAATATATTGAGCCGATCGATGTCATCATGATCGACGACGCCGACGCCGGTCGCCTGCGCCGCAGCGTGGATGATATCGAACAGCTCGTCGCGCTTGTTTTCGCGCACCAGTTTCGAGTCGTGGATTCCGAACGTCTCGACCTGGCCTACGGGAAAGATGACGGCCGCAGCGACGACCGGGCCGGCGAGCGGGCCGCGGCCGGCCTCATCAACGCCGGCGACAGCGGCAAAACCCTGACGCCACAGCGCCTTTTCAAAATCCAGGGTGGCAAAATCGTGCATAGAGATCCCGTCGACTAGGGACGAGCGGGCGGAACGGGAAGAGTCGTCGGCGGTTGGCTCGGTGGCCCCTCATCGCCGCCCGCAGTGATGGCAAAGATGGCCGCTGTGGCGGCGATGGCGCCGACGCCGTACGGCCAATACCTGGCCAGAAATGATTTTTCCTTTTTCAGCAGCACGACGTTCAAGGTATCCATCGCGCCGGCGCGCACAATGATATCGGCTGCAAAAGCGTCATAGCCGTCCTTGGTGACCATGACCTGATACGAGCTGTCGAGCAGATTGCGAAAAACCGCCGGCGTGCTCTTGCGATCGACCTTGCTGGTGCTGGGCTCAATGAGCATGGCGATCGCATCGAGAGGATCGGAATGGACGATGAGCGTCCCCAGCAAAGACTTTTTCACCGCGACAAAGGCGTCGTACAGATCCGGCGGAATTCGCATGGGATCGAGTTCCATATCCGGCAGGATCGTGATGGCCCGCTGGAAATACAAGCGAACGACGGTCGAGTCTGAACCGAGTCTGATATGACAAAAGGCGACATAGAGATAGGAATAGTACTGTTCTTCGTCCCCCAACGGTTCATTGAGGATGGTGTGCTGCAGAATGCGCATCGACTCTTCGAAATCCGCGTTGTAAAAAGCTTCGATGCCCTTGGCGACAAACTCGTGCGATATGTTTTGCGCCCGGAGAGGCGTCAGCAGGAGGCAGAAGAGGGACAGTGTCATCAATCGCCGAGCCATCATCGCATATAGACCATTTTACAGGTAAAAGTCAGATCCGGCGTTTCGAGCCGGAGGATATAGACGCCGGTGCCCAGCTGTCGCCCGGTGTCATCGTGCGCGTCCCAAATCACCTGGTAAAAGCCCTTTTCCTGAAAACCGGAGCGCAGTTGTCGCACTTTTTGCGCCAGCAGGTTATAGACCGCCAGTTCAACCTCTGTATCCTTGCTGAGCTCGTAAGAGATCACCGTTGAACTGTTGAAAGGATTGGGGAAATTGCGGACCGGCTCCGTCTGTTTCGGCAGTTCCGCCAGCGCCTCTTCCTGACTCTGCATAAAGTCCGGATCACCGGCGTAAATCTTGAAATGCCGGACATCGTGATTGCGGGCAAACCTGAACGTATAGGTTGAATCGCTGCCCAGGTCAATATTCACCGCCGCTTCTTCATCGACGAGCCGCAATTCCAGGGATTTCGGCAACGGTGCGAGCGGTCGAAAAGACAACCGGACATCATGTTCGGTCTTGTTCGCGGCAAGCTGGAATTCCCACACATGCCCCTTCTTCGGCGGCCGGAAATCGGTGGTGAAGCGAGATTCTCGCAGGGCCCATTTTTCATGCTCAAAATAGAGCGAGATATAGCTGCCGATTCCGGGCGCCTCGACAAAATCGAGGCCATAGTCCCATTCATCGGTCGCCGACTTGGCGCAGCCGAAATAGTTCGCCTCATCCACCATGTCGTGACTCTGCGCCCTTATTTCGCACGCCCACTCGATGTCTTTTCCGGCAAATGGTCGGGACTTGGCCAATGACGGCTGCGCTTCGAGGGCCGGGATCACCACCGAGATATCGTCGACATCCGAATAGATGCTATAGCCGATCCATGGCTGCAAGACTTTGTTCTCGAACGGGTAGACCCAGCGGCCGTCGTAGCCGTGCGGACCCTGGACTTTCTGCGTGTCGATGGCGCTGGCGGCTATGACATCGTCCCAATCGATCGGGAACGTGAAGGGTATGCCGATATCGTTCCAGCCCTGCTGCAGGACGACGGTATAAGGCTTGACAGTGCTGACCGTCATGGCGGCGCCGGTCTCGAGTCGAATATCCGGTTTCACGGTGATGAGCCAAAACGCCAGCCCATGCCGGAGGTCGCCCACCGCAGGATATTCGTTAAAAAGCAGATCGACGGGATTCCAGCGGAAAAAGCGCCACATCGTCGCGTCGTAGGCGCCCAGCTTATCTTCCAGGAGTGCCGCTCCTGCCTCTCTGATCTCCAGCGGGAAGGCCACCAACTGATAAGCATTCTCGTCAGAGCCGTGGCGCAGCGCCTGCGTCATG
>RQOI01000234.1 GCA_003854995.1 Candidatus Zhuqueibacterota bacterium | reverse complement strand
TTTATCCAGACGCGTAAGATGCTGCTGGTGCGATAACACTGAATGTTGAGCGTAAATGTTGGAACGTGTCTTCATCAGGATCAGTCCAGGGAGAGAATCCCTGGACGCTTTGTTGAAACGGTGCCGCAAATCTGCCCCACCTCAAAGAATCCAGGCTTTATTTTTCAATCAATCTGACAAAAAATATCAATTGACATTATCCAGCTAATACCTTACATTTTATCTAATATTTTTATAAATATACTTTACAAATTATTTTATATTTATTAAGATCAATGTGACATTTTAATGGCTTTTATGCAATGACCTACAAAGATCGAAAAATTCTGCAAAGGCTATACAATTTTATCAAAAGCGATGAAATACTCGTCATTCATGGCTCACGGCAGGTCGGTAAAACCACACTCTTAAAAATGCTGATGAACAAGCTGCCTGAGGATGAGATTTCGCCAAACAACGTGATATATTTTGATCTCGAAGACTTTGTCCTGCTTGAGCTTTGCGATAAAGGCGTGACGGAGGTTGTCAACTATATCGAATCGAGGAGCACAAATAAACAGCAAAAAATATTTCTCTTCATCGATGAAATACAATACCTCGAAAGACCCTCATCATTTCTTAAACTGTTTTATGATCATCACAAAGAGCGATTCAAGCTCGTTGTCTCGGGTTCGTCCAGTTTTAACATCAAATCGAAATTTAAAGATAGTCTCGTGGGCCGGACCATAAACTTTGAGGTTTTTCCTCTTGATTTTGAAGAGTTTCTCACTTTCAAAGATGTTTCAATCAATCTGAAAAGCATACAAAGCGAACATATCCATACCGAGTTGAAGGATTACTACACGGAATGGATCACTTTTGGCGGCTATCCCAGAATTGCACTGGAAAGCAATATTGAAAATAAACAAGTTTATTTGAAACAAGTTTTAAATACCTATATAAAAAAAGACATTGGCGATTATGCCAACGTCAGAAATCTGCAAAAATTCAATACGATGCTAAGAATGTTGGCTGATCAAAGTGGATCGTTATTGAATATCAGTGAGCTATCAAATAGCATTGGTTTGGCGCGACAAACTGTCGAAGAGTATCTGTTTATTCTTGAGAATACCTATATCATAAAACGCGTGCCGCCTTTTTTTAATAACGTGAGGAGCGAATTGACAAAAGCACCCAAAATCTTTTTTGAGGATACCGGGATTCTCAATCTGCTTCGCTATGGACAATTCATCACCAAAACAGATGGGCTAACATTCGAGAACAGTATTTACTCCTTGCTGCGAAAGAATATTGATAGCGACCGCATTAAATACTGGCGAACAACGGACAAGAAGGAGCTGGATTTTATAATCGATAATGTCTCATCTTTAATTGCCATCGAGGCAAAATTACGCTACACAGGCAAAGCATCCCATCTTCGACAATTTGTTTCCCATTATAGTGACATAAAAAGCTATTGCATCAACTGCTTTGTCTGTACACTGGACAAATTAAAAAAAAGTGATGAAAACGTCCAAGTCGTTTATCCATGGGAATTTTATTCTCCCAACAACGGACCGTTGGTTCTCTCCGAAATCAGCTAGCAAATCACCACCGCACTCACCCGTCAGGGTTATCCGTCACTGGATGCCAAAATTCTTCGGGTCAGCTCTATCATTCAACCGGGACATTCGGGTGCATCCATTATCGATTCAGCTGGTCGCGTTGTCGGGATTGCAGATGGTTGCTTGTAATGCCGCTTCAGATGCGGGAGCAGGTAACTTTTCATAGTTCGATACCCCGGAAACCAGTTTCCCTGCAACGCCGCACGCCTTGCAAGTTTCACCCTGTTTCATTCTCCCGCGCGGAATAACTCGTCCTTGATTTTGTTTTATCACAATATATCAGACAAAAGAACAACAAGACGTTAAAAAAATGAGGTGATTGTTATGAATACTAAAAAATATCTTTTCCTTTTTGCTGCAATGTTTACTATTGGCTTTTCGACAGTTGCTTTCGCCCATTGCGAGATCCCCTGCGGCATCTATACCGACAAAATGCGCTTTGAGATGTGGGAAGAGCAGATCGCGACGGTGGAGAAATCGATGAAGCAGATCGTCGAGCTGTCCAAGGCCGGCGAGAAAAATTATAATCAGATCGTCCGCTGGGTCGTCAACAAGGATGAACACGCCGACGACATACGCGAGATCGCCGTGCAGTACTTTTTAGCCCAGCGCATCGTGCCGGTCGCCGACCCGACCGACCAGGCCGCGGTGGAAAAATATAACAAATCGCTCGAGGTGCTGCATCACATCATCGTGCATGCGATGAAAGCCAAACAGACCACCGATTTGCAGCACGTCGACAAGCTGCGCGAGCTGGTCAAACAGTTTTACAAGCTCTATTTTAATGAAGAGATGCAGGAACATCTCGAGGAGCATCATCATTGAGCCCATTGCGGCGACGCAGATGATGCAGGTATCTTTTTGCGTTCGTCCTCAGCAGAGAGTGAAACGTCAAACGTGAGACGAAACGACGCTTCACGTTTGACGTTTGACTTTCGACTTTTGACGATTCCCCTCATTCATTATCCGCATAATAGCGTCCGAGCTGGCCGACTATCGCCCGCTTGACCTGCAACGGATCGATCAATCCCATGTGGCGATAGATCACTTTACCGCCGGGCGCCACAATGATCGTATACGGCAGGGCGCCGGCCCACTCTGCATCCACCGCATCGATGAGCGCATAGACATCTGTCGAATCAAAGTGATAATTTTTGTTCGCCGCCTCTTTTCCCGTCAAAAATTTGAGCACCTGCTCGGCCTGCGTCGGCTTGTCGGCGCTGATGGTGATGAACTCGAAATTCCGTCCCCGGTACATGCGATTGATCTTGACCAGCTCCGGGAATTCGACGACGCATGGTCCACACCAGGTCGCCCAGACGTTGATGAGACGAACATTCTTTGATTCGTTTTTGACCAATTGCGCGACGCCGCTCGAATCGATCATCTCGACCGACACCGGCAGCGCCGCCCAGTCGGCATCCGCTTTTTTCGCCCACTCCACTTTGTCGCGCCATTTCATCGAGCAGCCGAACACCTTGGTCGTCTCGACCGGCGCCGGCACGCCAGCCAACAAAGCCTCGATGGCATTGATTGCATCGCTGCTGGTTGGGGCGATGTAGGGATTCTCGGTGTCATCTATTCGACCCTGATAGCGCAGCCGTCTCTCTTTGTCAAAGATAAAGACGTGCGGCGTCGCCGTCGGACCGTAGCGCAGCGCTATCTCCTGCTCATCGCCGTCATATAAATAAGGGAAATTGAATTTCTTGTCCGCCGCGCGAATCTTCATCTCCGCAAAGCTGTCGCCCAGGTCAGAATAACCGAGCTCATCCAGCCGGACGGCATCCGGATGATTGGAAGAGATGGCGACAAAAGCCACGCCTCTCTGCGCGTAATCATCGACCATTTTCATGATCTTGTCTTCATAGGCCTGCGCCGTCGGACAATGATTGGCGGTGAAAATGATGACGAGAACGTCCGCACTCTTGAAACTGGCCAGCGAATAGATCTCGCCGTCAGTTGCCGGAAGTTTGAAATCCGGGGCTTTGCTGTCGATGGCGAGCGGCCGCACCTCCGCAGCGTTGAGCGAGGACCAGGATAGCAGCATGATGAGAAAGAAGAAAATGATGTGCATGATGACTCCAAGGTTGTCCAAAGTTATGACCGTTTGTAGACTGCTCATCTGATTGTCCTATTTTTCCAGGAACAGCGCTTTTGCCGGGATCTCCTCCTCATCGATCACCGAGCAGGCCCAATAGACCTTGAGCTCTTCACCGCCGCCCGCTTCGAAAAACTCGACGCGGATTTTGTGATAACCGGCCTGCAATCCGATTTGCCCCGATTGCCGTTGCGGCATGTGCTGACCGTCATTATTGACGACCAGCTGATCATCCAGATAGACCTTGCTGCCGTCATCCGAGAGCGTGGTAAAGGTGTAGACGTCGGTCAACGGGACAGCAATATAGCCCGCAAAGACGAGCCCGAACGCATCGTTCTGCTCGCGCACATCCAGACTGATATTCTTTGCCGTGCCCGCAGTGCCGGCGCGCAGATCAGTGAAATCGGGCAGAACCTCCCACAGGCCAAAGTAAAATTGATACTGGATGCCGTTCTTCACCTTGTCGAGTTGATGGGCGGGGAGCGGATTGGCCTTGAAAAAAGTGCGGCTCACCATCTTGCTCGGTCGGCCATCGTGGCCGTACGAGATCGCTTTGAGGACGGTCGTGTCGCCTTCCATGATGATGGGACTGGCATATCTGTCGGCTTGGCGGGTCGGCGGCGTGCCGTCGAGCGTATAATAAATGGCCTCATGGTGTCGGTGCTGCAGCTGCACGACCATTCTGTTCAGAAACAGGTTGCCATTCGAAACGATTTGCACCGGTTCTTCCGGGAAGACGAGCCTGTTCTTGCGAATACGAATGGCCGTATATGGCCTGCCCGGCAAATCCAGTGAAAAAGCTTCGCCATAGGCGGTATCAAGCGGCGTAGTGGTCATATTCCACGCATCGATGATGTCGACCGAATATTCTCGATAGCCTGGCAGTTCGAACGCCCAGGAGGTGACTTTCTGCTCGCCGAAATAATAGAGATAGTACTCGCCCGCAATGCCGCCGACATGTTCGTCCATATAACGCAAGCCCGACGGCGCCTCCTGCAGTATCTCCTTGAGAAAGGCGATGCGCTCCGGACTGGCGCCGAGCAAGGGACCGCCCGTTGACCACCAGATCCATTCATGATTCGGATCTTTGATGGTCTCGCCGTGCGTCACATAGCCGCCGCGAACGACGCCCTTCCAGATGCGGTTGACCATTTCCTCGGCGGAGATTCGCCCCCAGGAAGGGATCAAATTGCCTTCGTAATGCACCATCTCGTAGATGACCGGCTTTTGATACATCTCAAGCCAGCCGCGCAACCGGCTGAAATCGGTGCTCTGCACCGTGACGTGCGTCACCCACGGCAGCGAGTGATCGTAGAAACGATTGCCGTTCAGAATGCTGCGCAAATGACCATACGGATCGTTCTCATAGACGATGCGAAAAAAGCGATCCCAGTCCTCAGGCGACTTGGTCAGCATGAGATCGTACTCGTTGCCGATCGTCCACCAGACATTGCGAAACGCGGCCAGGCGGGCGACGGTGTATTGAAGATAAAAATCATCCTGCTCCCGCGTCATCTCGGCGTATCCCCAGCGGTCGTAGGGATCGAACAAAATCACATCCGCCTGAATGCCCAGACTCTGCAAATTGAGAATACATTGCTCAAAGTGTTGGTAAAATTCGACATTGAATTCGCTAAAATCGTTTTCACCCTTGCGGTTGCGCGGGAATGGATAATAGTCGGGTTCATTACGATTGTAGATATAATGCATGGGAAAAACTTTCATGCGCACCTTGTTGAACGGCGCGGCGGCGAGGCTCTGCAAGGTCTCACGTATCTTTTCTTCCGGTTGATGCGCCCATGCGTAGAGCGTTGTGCCCACCGGCCAAAACAGCGTGCCATCCCGATAGGCAAAATGAAATGTATCGTGAACATCCACTGGACCATGGTTGAGGGAATCCGGCGCAACACAGAAAAAGTGGCCGACAACGCCATCAAGGTTTTTTTCGTCAGATGTCGTCTCGAACCGCCATATGCCTTCGCTCTGCGGCATGAAACGGATTTTGTAAACGCCGCGGCCGTCATAAAAGCCGTTGACGATGGTGGTCTTTTGGTGTGTAAAGGCCGCCGAGAACTGCACGTCCCGGAAGGGATTGCCGCCCTTGGGCCCCCTGAGCGTGATCTCCAGGACGTCCCATTTTTGCACCGAGACGGTGTCATCAGAGCTCCATTGCACGATGGGAGTGCGCGCATCCCAAGGCTGGCCCTGCGAAAACAGCACCGGTGCGACAAAGAGCAGGAGAAATGTGATCAACCGCATGTAATCCTCAAAAGTTAAAATAGAGATAGATCTTCCAAACATCGTGTTCGTCTTTTTGCCACAAGATGAGATAATAGCCGACAAATTCAGCAGTGATCCAGTTGCCAATGTCAATGATTGTCCTGTCATCGACACCATAGACTTGTTTCTCCGTCAAATTGATGTGAAAAGTCGAATTCACGATGAACGAAAGCCGCTTCGCAATTTCAGCGTAGCCTTTGCTCATTTCGGAATTATTCAAATACATTGCGTCATGAAGAAAAAGTTCAGTCGCCATTGATTCGGGATCATCGCCGTTGGCGTATTTCACCCAGGCGGCGCGCCGCGGCCCAATGTCATCGCCAACGGCATCGGTTTTCACCATCGGCAAGATGATGTCCACCTCTCGCAGCCAATCATCGCCAACCTTTCGCCATGCAGTGACATAATGCAGACTGTCAGTGATATTGTCCTGGTCATCTTCGATATAGAGCGCGCCAACGTCCAGTATTTTACGATCGCTGTGCTCGAACAAATTCCTTGATTTCGCAGATGACAATCCATCGAACAGATCCCTTCTCTGCCCAATGAGCTGCACGACCTGCTGCTGACCAAAGGCGACCTCCTCCCGCGTGATCAGCAGGGCTTGCTTGAGATAAAGTCGTTCCAGGCTCTTCGAGTTTTTATTGACGCGACTCAGCCATTTATTGCGCATGCGCCCCACATCTTTTGCGACGCTCGCTGTTGCTGCATTCATAAAAAAAAGGAGGCAGAAAAATACCAGCAGAACGGCTCTTCGTTTTGTGATCATCGTATTCCTCAAGTTTGACAGGACAAATATATTAAATTGTATGGCGAACTAAAAGAGAAAATCTCACCTCGTCATTCGACAGCGACAATTTGCCTGCAGCTGATATTTTAAAAATTTAAAAAACTTTACTTGCTTTTCGTCCGAGTTCTTGTACTTTTCATGCGAGGATAAAAGTTGACTTGACATTCAACGGAGGATAGCATGACATCTCTATTCAGGACAGCGGCCATCATCTTTCTGTTCGCTCCACTCACGTTTGCCGGCGACTGGATCGATCTCTTTGACGGCCACTCACTCGACGGCTGGTCCGTGCACAGCGGCTATGCGACCTTTCATGTCAGGGAGGGCGCCATCGTCGGCACAACCGCCACGGGCAGCCCGAACACTTTTTTGTGCACCGAAAAAACGTACGGCGATTTCATCCTCGAGTTCGAAGTGAAATGCGATCCCCGACTCAATTCCGGCGTCCAATTCCGCAGCATCATCCCGCGAGACGACATTGCGTTCATCTTTCAGGATCGCGATGGCAAACTGAGCGCGCAGAAACACCCCAAAGATCGCGTGTACGGCTACCAGGTCGAGATTACGACGGCGGAGAACGGCGCCTCGGGCGGCGTCTATGACGAGGCGCGACGCGCTTACTTTTTGCAGGACATCCGCGGACAAGCCGATGCGAGTCGGTTCAGAGACGGAGAATGGAACAAATATCGCATTCAATGCCAGGGCAATCACATTCAAACGTGGGTGAACGACGTCCCCTGCTCGGACTTTCAAGATGACATGACCTACGAAGGCGTCATCGGCTTGCAGGTGCACAGCATTGGCGATCGTCAGGATGTTTACCAGGTGATGTGGCGCAACATTCGGATACAAGAGATGGATTGAATCCGTGGCTGTTAAAACTTTGCTAATAAAACACGATGTTGTCACCTTGTCGTACGGAGAATCCCATGCGTACTTTATGCCTGATCCATGCAATACTCTTTCTTTGCTTTGCAGGTGCCACGCCTCTTATGGCAGGAGGTATCATTGCACCGGGGGCCACGCTGCATAAAATTGCCACCGGCTTTGCCTTCACCGAAGGCCCGGCAGCCGATTCGAAAGGAAATGTCTATTTCACCGATCAACCGAATGACCGGATTCTGATCTGGACGACAGACGATGAACTCAAGACCTTCATGATGCCGTGCGGCAGGGCCAATGGTCTGTGCTTTGATCAAAAAGACAACCTGTGGGCGTGCGCGGACGAACAGAATCAGTTGTGGATCATTGACCCTGATAAAAACGTGCAGGTGATCATCAAGGATCTCCAGGGCGAACTGCTCAACGGCCCCAATGATCTCTGGATCACCCCGCACGGTGGCGTCTATTTTTCCGATCCTTATTACAAACGATCCTATTGGCGCCGCGACCAGGAAAAGCTGGAGGTGCAGGGAGTCTATTATCTCACTCCAAATCGTAAAAAGGTCACCCTCGTCATCGATGACCTCGTCCAGCCCAACGGCCTCATCGGCACGCCGGATGGCAAAAAGCTCTACGTGACGGACATCGGCGATAACAAAACCTACTCCTATTCCATGCAGAGAAATGGACAGCTGAATGATAAAAAGCTGTTCTGCACCATGGGCTCAGACGGCTTGACGATGGACGAACAGGGAAATGTCTATCTGACCAACCGGCAAGGCGTCACCGTCTTCAATGCGATCGGCGAGCAGATAGAACAGATCGCCACTGGCGCGGGCTGGACAGCGAATGTCTGCTTTGGCGGCACAGATGGGCGCACCCTTTTTGTCACGGCCATGGATGGCCTCTATGCGATTCGGATGAGTGTCAAGGGCGCGGGCAGCCAATGATCTGCGCCCCTCCTTCGCGGATAGAACAGACTCTGGCAAATAGGCTTGCCGAAATGAGCGCTCATTCTATGGAAAGAACATATGACAATGGACGAAAACTATCAGTTCGCAAAAAAGCGTATCGTTTCAGTTGACGCGTTGCGGGGATTTGACATGTTTTGGATCATCGGCGGCGACAGCATCTTCCCGGCGCTTTTCACGTTGATCGGCACGCCGTTTTTTCTGTCGCTCGGCCGGCAGTTGCAGCACACAGAGTGGAACGGCTTTACCTTTTACGATCTCATCTTTCCTCTCTTTCTCTTCATCATGGGCACATCGATGGCCTTGTCGCTGATCAGCAAACTCGACAGCGGCGTCGCGAAAGCAAAATTGTATGGCCAGGTCGTGAAGAGAAGCTTGTCTCTACTGCTCCTTGGTTTGATCTTCAATGGCCTGTTAGATTTTGATTTCAGCTCCTTTCGCTACGCCGGCGTGCTGCAACGTTTTGCCATCTGCTATTTCTTCGCCGCCTTGATTGTGCTGCATGCGCGCAAACCGCGAACCCAGGCGATATGGGCCTTCGGCATCCTGCTGTTCTATTGGGCGATCATGGCGCTGGGGCCGGTGCCCGGACACGGTATGGGCGTCCTGACTCCTGCGGGAAATTTCGCTTCATATATCGATCGTCTGCTCTTGCCAGGACGATTCTGCTGTTTTGAATTCGGCGACAATGAAGGCCTGCTGAGCACGCTGCCGGCCATATCGACGGTGCTCCTGGGCGTGCTCGCCGGACAGGTGCTGCGCTCGACATGGGCGCCGCGGAAAAAAGCGATCTCTCTGGCGGCCGGTGGCGCAGCATGTCTCTGTGCCGGTCTGTTATGGAATTTTGCCTTTCCGATCAACAAGCTGCTCTGGTCGAGCTCGTACGTCCTGTACGCCGGCGGCTGGAGTCTGCTGCTGCTGGCGCTGTTCTTCTGGCTGATCGATATCCGCGGCTGGCACAAATGGGCGTTCCCTTTCATCGTCATTGGCATGAATCCGATCACCATCTACGTCGCTCAGAGACTGTTCGACTTTGGCAGCATCGCTGATATTTTTGTCCACGGCTTCATCGACCATTTGGGCGCTGTCAAACCGCTCTTTTGGGGGCTGTGCGTTTTTGCAGTAAAATGGCTGTTCCTGCTGTTTCTATTCAAAAAGAAAATCTTTTTAAAGGTGTGACGTAATGCGCGCAATATTGATCATCTTGATCACTCTTTCAGCTGGTGCGGCAAAAACTTTTTACATAGATCCCGTCGCTGGCAACATCAACAATGCTGGCGACCTTCATCATCCCTGGGACACGCTCGAAGAGGTGTTTCGACAGCGCAAAGTCTTGTCGGGCGGAGACTCTTTGCTCCTGTTCAACGGCCACCATGGATCACCTGTCATTCGGGGAAACAATTCGCTGTTCATCACCATATCGGCCTATAAAGATCATCGCCCCAACTGTCGGAGTGTCACGTTCGATGCGGCCAAAAAATGGCAACTCGCAGAGGTGATCATCAGTCCGGAGACCAGCCCAGAGTATGCAAAAACGACGCTGGTGAAAATAAACCGCAATGCCTCTGAAATAATCGTTGAAAACTGTATCGCCTATTCGGTGCTCGATAGCTCCCCATGGTCGCAAAAGGACTGGGTCGACAAATCATGTTCAGGCGCGTCGATCGAGGGCAGCAACAATACCATTCGTTACTGTCATTTCCTCAATATCAAACATGGCATCCTGGTCGAATCGACAGCGGAGCACAATCTCATCGACCATAATGTCATTGAAAATTTCGCCGCTGACGGCATGCGCGGCATCGGCAGCTACAACACCTTTCAGTACAACACCGTGAAGAACTGTTATGATGTCGATGATAACCACGACGACGGTTTTCAGTCGTACAGCTACCGCGATGGCCAAGTGGATCATAACTATACCCTTTCGATCTCGAGCTATGATGATTATTTTGTCAATGTTGGCAATTTTGATCTGAGCCTGAAAGAAGGAGCTCGCGCCATTGACAGGGGAAGCGAGCAGGACGCACCATCAATAGACATCGTTGGCACCAGTCGACCACAAGGAGCTGGTTTTGATCTTGGCGCCTACGAATTCATAGATTTGACCGGTGTTCTGCATGAGGATGCCGAAAAATCATCACCTTTCAGCCTGCAAAATTATCCCAACCCATTTAATCCGGCGACGATGATCACCTATAGTGTACCACGGACAGCTTTTATCGAGCTGTCGATTTTCAATCTATTGGGTGAGCACATCGCTACTCTGGTGCATGAGAGTCAGACTGCCGGAGAACACGCCGTCCTGTTTGATGCGAATCAATTGCCGAGCGGCATCTATCTGTGCAAAATCAGCATGGATGG
Organism: Candidatus Zhuqueibacterota bacterium; assembly: GCA_003854995.1. Classification (GTDB taxonomy): domain Bacteria; phylum Zhuqueibacterota; class Zhuqueibacteria; order Residuimicrobiales; family Krinioviventaceae; genus Kriniovivens. The sequence continues at coordinate 421 of RQOI01000234.1, read as the reverse complement.
CTTTGAAGATATTCTCAAGATCGTGCTACGACCATGATCTGTATTGAAAGGAGTTGTACGATGCATTTTTATCATCTTTTTTTTGCGTTTGTCTTTATGCTGTTCGGTGGCCTGCAAAATATTCAAGCCCTGTCCATAAAGGTGACCAGCCCGCGAAACGGGACGCGATTCGAGAGATGTACCGATATCACGCTAAAAGCTGAAGCCGATCTTGCGGATGGTGACATCAAAAGGATTGTATTCTATCGCGATGGCCAAGTGCAAAGAGCAGTCAGGACAGCGCCCTGGGAATGTGTCATGCAGGGTGTGCCGGACGGCATTTATGAGATACAGGCCCGCCTGACGAACATGAGCAATGAATCCGTTGACTCTGAGAGCATTCAGATTTTCGTCGGCTCGGTCGCCGATGGCGATAAAATCA
>RQOI01000233.1 GCA_003854995.1 Candidatus Zhuqueibacterota bacterium | reverse complement strand
TCACACTGGCCAGAGGCATGGACAGATCCTGCCAGGTTCGTCTGTATCGCGTGCTGGTGAGATAGATCTCGTCGACGACCACGGGCTGCGGTTGCAGCAAGATGGTCACGCTGGCGATTTCATCTTGCTTCACATTGATCATGACCTGCTGCGTCGCAAAGCCGATGTGGCTCACCTGCAGCGTGGCCGCGCCTGCTGCCAGGCGCGCGAGCTCGAAGGAGCCATCTTGTCTCGTTATCGTGCCGGCAGCTGTGTTCAGGACGACAATATTGGCGTTCGGCAATGGCGCCTCGTCCGTCTTATTGAGAACAAATCCGCGTAGCGTGGCTGCGTTGGCACTGGAAATAGGCGCCAGCAGATGAATGGCGATGATCAGGGTGCAGAGATAGCTCATTTTTTCAATGATGCGGCGAAAATTCAGGTTGAAAAGCGTCGTGCAGATCGGGCGGAAATTCTTCATGGTCTGTTTCTCCTCAATGTCAGGATGATTCCCTTCATATAAGATCACAATTATCGTTTCAATTTACACATTTTTTCCGTGAGAACAAAGAAATAATGCAAAAACTGTAACATCAATGCGCCAGGAGTCCTCGACGGCGATGCGGCGACTCGGCAGCCGGAGACGATTGAATAAAATTCTTGACATTCAATAAAAGTTTCGATACATTTTTTAACAATTGAACAACACCATTTCGCCTGTCGTCCATGAAAATAGATGTACAAGGCTTTTTTCTACTCGCACCAAAGCGAACGAACGAGTCCTGATGCTTCGAAGGCAAAGGCATTCCAGGTCATCCTCTATGCTCAACAACCACAGTGAAAGCGGTGTTCGCCATCTTTCAGCCGCGGCGAATGCCGGAGGATTGCAGTCCAAATAGATAGATTACACACTTGCAGGAAGCGAGAACTTTACATTGACAAAGGAGGTGATGAGCGTAGCGTCCACATTTTTCCACCACAACTTTTTATTGGCGATAAAAAGTAGTAAATCGAAGAGCCAAAAGAACTTGATACCAAGGAGCAAGCAAATGAAAAAAGCTACTGTGATCGGTGTCATTTTTATTCTTGTCTTGGCACTCACAGTTTTTGCCGAGGTGAAGAATGACATCCTTCTCATTCCAAAGACGAGCGTTGCACCGACAATTGACGCCGTCATGGATCCTGTCTATCAGAACCACTCCGAGATTCTCGTCGTCCGTGAAGATCCGTCCGATACCGTGAATCCCGACGACTGGTTCGACTGCTTTGGTCGCGCCTACATGCTGTGGGATGACGCCAATCTCTATTTTTTCCTCCAGGTGTATGATGAGACCACCAATACTGGCGCCGATCATAATTACGACGGCGTCGAGCTCTATTTTGATGCGGATGACTCAAAACAAGAATCATATGATGGTCTGGACGATGTTCAATTGCGTTTCAACCTCGGCGAATCAACCACTGACGAAATAGATGCCGGTTACGGCAACGGCGGTAACTGGGCCGTGGATAGGAACTCTTTTGATTACATCGTCGACTATTCCGATTGGGGCTGGAACGTCGAATTCGCGGTTCCCTATGATGTCTTGCAGCTGGCGCCCGGCAGCAGCTTTGGCTTTGATATCCAGGTCAATGACGCGGATGAAGGAACACGCGAACACATGCTGCGCTGGTGGCAGGATGCCGACAATGCCAATGACCAGTGGATAAACCCCAGTCTCTTCGGCTCAGCCCTCATGCGAACGGACCAGGTTGTCTCGGAAACATTCCCGATT
>RQOI01000232.1 GCA_003854995.1 Candidatus Zhuqueibacterota bacterium | reverse complement strand
TATGGTGATGACTTTGGTCTGGCGCTCGGCGAGGCCATCTATCCCATGTACACCGGCGGACTCATCATCGGCACGACCATTTTGGTGCTCATCACCGTCACCGTTGTCAGCTTTTTGCCGACGCGTCGAATCGCCAAGCTGAAACCAACGGATGCATTACGAGGAAAACACGCATGATAAAATTTTTGCTCAAGGGCATTCTACGCGACCGGTCGCGCAGCCTGTTCCCCTTTCTGACGGTCGCCGCCGGCACTCTCATCATTGTAGCAGCCAGGGGCTGGCTAAGCGGCGTGGGCAATGATATGCTCTGGTCCAGTGCGGCCTTTTCGACCGGGCACGTCAAGGTGATGACCACGGCCTACGCCAAAGATATTGATCTGCTGCCCAACGATCTCGCCATTCTGGAGGCGGATAGCGTGCTCACCGAGCTCAAAAAGAGCTATCCGGACATGCTCTGGTCGTCGCGCATAAAATTTGGCGGTCTGCTGGACATCCCCGACGCGACCGGCGAAACTCGCGCGCAAGCGATCATCGCCGGCCTGGCGCTCGATCTCAACGACGCGCTCCAGGTCGAGATGCTTGGCATTGACGATGCGCTGGTGCGCGGACACCTTCCCCGCGCGGCCAATGAGCTCATCATCAGCGACACGCTGGCGCATCAACTGAACGTCAGCGTTGGCGACACCGCGACGCTGCTGAGCTCGACCATGTATGGCAGCTCGGCCATGCACAATCTGGTCATTGCCGGCACCGTTCATTTTGGCATCATCGCCATGGACCGCAGCACCGTCATCGCCAATCTGCCGGACATCCGGGTCGCGCTGGATATGGCTGACGCTGCCAGCGAGATTCTGGGTTATTTCCCAGACTATCTCTATCACGATGAGCGCGCCAGAGCGATGTCCGCCGGCTTTTCCGCAGCGCAGGAGAAAACGGATGAATTCGCCCTGCAGATGGTCCCACTCGCCGACCAGCAAGGTCTGGGAAGCATGATCAGCATGATGGGCAACATGAGTACAGTCGTGATTATGGTGTTCATATTTGCCATGGCGATCGTCTTGTGGAATGCGGGACTCATGGGCAGTCTGCGCCGCTATGGCGAAATCGGTTTGCGTCTCGCTGTCGGCGAGGAAAAAGGGCACGTCTATCGGTCACTCATCGGCGAATCGATCATAGTCGGCATCGGCGGCGCCATAGTGGGCACCATTGCAGGACTCACATTGACCTATTATCTGCAGGTGCATGGTATTGACATCTCCTCATCGATGAAAAATTCGGGCATGATGCTGTCCAACGTCGTTCGCGCGCGAATCACGCCGGCCAGTTATTATGTGGGACTCATCCCCGGCATCGTCGCCCCGCTGCTCGGCACAGCCATTTCGGGCATTGGCATTTACAGACGGCAGACAGCGCAACTCTTCAAGGAATTGGAGGTGTAAAGATGGAATTGTGGAAAAAAGAACATCACGCAAAGACGCCAAACCGCAAAGAAGCCGCAAAGGAATATGGCGAGTATCCCCGCCTCACTGGCGCCTCTGAAGTTTTGGCTTTGCACTTGAGGGTCATGGC
>RQOI01000231.1 GCA_003854995.1 Candidatus Zhuqueibacterota bacterium | reverse complement strand
GGACTCGGTCTCTTTGGCAAACAGCTGTGGCTGAAACTACGAGCTCGTCGTAAAGGAGCAGTGTCCGCTCAGTCGGACAAGGCGCCTTCCGATGTCGCGAACCTCTATGAAATCGCCGCGTCCATGCAGGACTTTTTTCAAAAGACCGCCAATCCCGGCGATGTGCTGGCTTCGGAAGAGTTTCAGCGCGGTGTCAGGCTGCTGGAAAAGCCGACTTTAGCTACGGAAAAAGTACTTGAATACTGCACGGGTGGCAATCATATCATCTCCTGTATGGCCTTGCGCGCCTTGCTGGCGCGCGAAAGGAGCGATGCCCATATTGCAGCCCTGATCGATAATCTCGATCAGCTCGGCGGCTGGCCCTATTATTTCGCCCTGCAGGTCATTGCCTTGAGCGAGCAGCCGGTGCTCGGCGCTGTCCTGGTCAAGGCGCAGGAGTGGTGGACAGAGTATAAGGTCTTCATCCAGACGACCAATGATCTCATCAAAAGGCGCCTCGATAAGGGCGAGGCGCTGAGCTTTGGCGACCATCTGGGGCGGCTGAGTATAGAAGGGCTGGACCAGGTTGAGAAATTTCTCCTGCTGCTGGAGCAACAACTGGCCAGGCCCTTTCTCGATGAGATCAATCGCCACCGGGCCGCATCTCTGGATGTGCAGTCCCTCAATCTCGTTGGCCGCGTCTGGGACCAATCTTGCTTTCAGGATGTCATCATCGAGCATGAGACGACAAGGCAGATCGTTGCGAAAATCGAGGAGAGCCTGTTCAGTTCGCCGCAACGGTCGGTGCTGCTCGTCGGCGAGTCCGGCGTCGGCAAGAGCGCGACTTTGCAGCTGTTGTTCAGTCGCTTGCACGAAGATCATTGGCGCGTCTTTCAGGCCGGCGCTGTGGATATCATCGCCGGACAAGTCTATATCGGCGAGCTGGAGGGACGGATTCAGAACCTGATCAAAAAACTCGACGTGCAAAAGCGCGTGCTCTGGTATATACCGAATTTTCATCAGCTCGTCTTCACGGGTCGGCATCGATACAGCACCATCGGCGTTCTCGACATGATCCTGCCCTATATCGAGAGCGGCAGGATTAAAATAATCGGTGAGACGCATCCGGCGGCGAACGAGCAGATCGAACGCGATAACAAACGCGTCCACACTGTGCTGGACATTTACAAGATCGAGCCTCTAGGTGATGCGAACGCGCTGAATTTGGCAAGGAGATGGGCACAGACGCAGCTGCGCGACGGGGAACCGCCGATTGCAGATCGCATCTTTCGCGAAGCCCTGCATTTGTCGAAACAGTTTTTGAACAGCGTTGCGCCGCCTGGCAACCTGTTTCAATTCCTCAAGATGGCGCAGAGACAGCTGCTGATTGAGGGACGCGCGTTCAGCGAGCTGAGAACCGATGACCTGTACCGGGCGCTGTCGCATTTGACCGGCCTGCCGCGCAGCATCCTGGATGAGCAGGCGGGCCTCGATCTGAACGCGTTGCGCGATCTGTTTCACCAGCGCGTGCTCGGGCAAAACGAGGCCATCGATTGTCTGGTCGAGCGCGTCGCTATGATCAAGGCCGGTCTCACCGATCCGACCCGGCCGTTTGGCGTCTTTTTGTTCGCCGGCCCGACAGGCACCGGCAAGACGGCCATGGCCAAGACATTGGCCGAATTTCTCTTCGGTTCCCCCGATCGCATGATTCGCCTCGATATGAGCGAATTTCAGAGCGCCGACACCGTCGGACGCATCCTGGGAAGTGAAGAGAGCCCGCAGTCATTGGCCAGCATGATCCGCAAACAACCGTTTTCCGTGATCCTGCTGGACGAGTTCGAAAAGTCGGATTTGGCGGTGTGGGACCTGTTCCTACAGGTCTTTGATGACGGACGCATGACCGACAAAAGCGGCACGACCTCGGACTTTCGCCACACCATTATCATCATGACCTCCAATCTCGGCGC
>RQOI01000230.1 GCA_003854995.1 Candidatus Zhuqueibacterota bacterium | reverse complement strand
TTCAGCAATGTGGGACGCGCTTTTGACGGCGGTGTGGTCATGCTCACCTTCAAGGATTTCCGCATAGATTTGATCCATTCCACCCTGTACGAGTCATCCCAGGCGCCGGACACGATCGACGGCGATCAGCAGCTCACGGGCGTCTGGATGACCTTCAGCCGCGCTCAATCCTCGGTCTTTCACTTGTATGCCCTGACCGACCAGGACCTGCGTCAAAACAGGGCGGGTGATGTGCGGCTCAATCGTGCGACCCTCGGCGGTCGTTATGAAAATACCACGGCCAATTGGAGCATGGAAATGGAGGCGAACCTGCAGACCGGTGTGATGGATTTTGACCGCACCATTCTCGCCCTTTATGCGAGCGGCGCGCTGACCTATCACTTTGCCGGCAGGGGCGAACCGCGTCTTGGCATCGGCGTCGATTATCTCTCCGGCGACAAAGCCGACACGGACGCGTACGAATGTTTCAACACGCTCTTTCCTGCACGGCATAAACACTTTGGCTATATGGACTACTTTCTCAACATCCCCACAGACACGCGCCAGCTCGGTTTGATCGATATGATGGCAACGGCGCGATTGTCGCCACAGCAGAAATGGCATCTGCAGGGAGATCTGCACTTTTTCCAGCTCTCCCGGGAAGCTGGGCTCAGCGATGGCTTGAGCCGCGACCTGGGCGCTGAGCTGGATCTGGGGTTCAGTTACGACTATAGTCAAGCGGTGAATTTCACTTTTGGCGGCGCAGCTTTTCTGCCGGGCCAGGTCATGCAAGAGTGGTACGGCCAGGATCTATCCTTCTGGTCCTATGTGCAGACGACGGTCAATTTCTAATTCTGCCCGCTGGCCTGATCGGCATGACAAAGCATCAATACAGTGTTTTTAGCAAAATTTATATGTGATTTTTTTCTCGGCAGTTCTCGGCGATCTCTGCGGTTCAGAGTCTTCTCCCGAATGCCGCCAATCGTTTCAGCCCGGCTGCGCGGCGCCGGCGCCCCTGCCGCTCACAGTTCATATCGCGGAATCTTGAGCAGCTCCCCGTCCCGTAACGCGGACTGGTGCGCGACGATGCCGCTTACCGTCATGTTCAGCGAGTGCACGATATCGACCAGCGGCCGCCGGTTCAGCAGGATAGCCTCGACGAACTCGCTCATCAGATAGCCGTGCGAACCGCCATGGCCGCCGGCCTCGACTCCCGGCGGCAGCGGCGGCCTGCTGACGGGCTCGGCGCCCTTTTCCTCGCCGCTGTCGAAGCGGCCGTAAAAGGTGCCTTTTTGCGTCCGGATGCGGCCCTTTTCACCCGAATCCCCCGGCGAATCCCAGCTGACGCCCATGCGCGCCATACCTCCATCGCTGGTGCGGAACAGCGCGATCTCGGTGCCAAAGGGATTTTGATAGAGATTGTTTTCCGGCCGCAGGTGGTCGATGATGCTGGGCACCCCCATGCAGGAGACTTCGGCAAAGCCCCCGCCGGTCACGCCCACATAGTAGGCGTTCGAATGGGTCGGATACCACTGCGGCGGCAGTCCGATGCGCCAGCCCATATAGGAATCGATCGGCGTCGGCATATAGTGCCAGTACTCGCCTTCAGCATAGATCACCTGGCCCAGATCGCCAGCCCTGTAGAGCTGCCGCATGGCATGCAGATCCTCATGAAAATAGGAGGTCTCGAACATCATGTAGATGAGCCCGCTGCTTTTGACAGCAGTGAACAGCGCTTCCGCATCTTCCAGCGAGCCAAAGACGGCCGGCACAGCAGAGGCGACATGTTTGCCGGCCGCCAATGCGGCGATGGCGAGTCGGGCGTGACTCGGCGCGTCGGTGGCGATGAAAATCGCCTCCAGCGAGTCATCGCGGATCATCGCCTCGCACGACGGATACATCCTCTGGCAGCGGCAGGCCCTGGCCAGGTCGCGGCAGCGGCTGGGATCCAGGTCTGAGACGGCGGCAACAATCACGTTCGGATGATGCTGAAAGGAAAAGGCTGCGCCGAACTGGCAGACGCCATGGCCGGCGATACCGACGCGAATCCTGCGGTCGGAGACGGGCTGCCACGCCTTCCAGCTCTCCTCATCTGTGATGGCCTTTTCAAATCCCTGGATCTGATCTTGCGCCGTCAAGCTGGCGATTCCGACTGTTGCGGCGCCGCTGACCGTGTGCAGAAAACCCCGACGTGTGATCTTTCTCATTTCATCTCTTCTCCTGCTTTGCCGTTCCGGACTCGTTCTTGCGGCTCGCGATCATCTGCAGCGTGCCGCCCCTCGTCAGATCATCATGCTGCAACGTGAACGACCTCAGTCGGGCGCCATTCAGCTTTATCGATTTTATATATATATTCTCATCAGACAGGCTCTTTGTCTCGATGACAAATGACTTGCCCGGGTAACAGGCGCTGTCGAGATAAAGCTCGATGTGGTCGAAAAAGGGCGTCGAGATTTGATAGAGAGCGCTCGCCGGGCAGTCCGGGTACAATCCCAGCATAGCCCACACCAGCCAGGCGGACAGGGCGCCGGCGGCGTCCTTCGCCAGGCCATCCGTTCCAGCGCCGAAACCGCCTACGATCTGCCGGACGGTCTTTTGGGTGCGCCACTCTTCACCTGCAAGCCAGTTGAAGAGAAACGGATAGGCCCTCTCCTGTGCGTTGCCAATAGCAAAATAGCCATTTTCGAAGGACGCCTGCAGACGAGTGACGAACTGATCTGCGCCGTAGAGATCGATTAATCCCGGCACATCATGCGGAACAAAAAACGCGGTTTGCCAGGCAGAGTTACTCTGACGGTCATTGCCCGCTGATCGACCGGAGCGAGCCGGGCCGGCGAATGGATCAAACGGCTCGAGCCATTTGCCGTCGATCGATCGGGCGCGAAAAGAGCCGCTTGTGCCATCAAAGAGATGCGCATAATTTTGACTGCGTTTGCCGAAAAAGTCAGCATCCTCACTTTTGCCAAGAGCCTTGGCCAGCTGCGCGGTGCACCAGTCGGCCAACGCATATTCGAGCGTGGTCGAGACCGACCCGCTCTGCTCGCCCGCACCAGGGTGCGCTGCCAGCTGTTGCTCCATCTCATGCGGGATATAGCCGAGCTCATCGTATTGCATCAGGGCGGCATGCCGCGGATTTTTTTCGCTCTCTTTTGGGGTCAAGTGCTGCCGCATGGCCTCGTATGCTCTGTCGACGTCAAAATTGTGCAGGCCTCTCATATAAGTGTCGGCAATGACGATCGCCGCTGGACTGCCGGCCGCATCGGGGCAGGCCTGGCCGTGCAGCTCCCGCACCGGCAGCTCGCCACTCTCGATCGCCATGCCGAGCAGGGAGTGAATCATATCGAGTTGTCGCGCCGGATACAAAGTCGCGAGCAGCGGATGCAGGGTTCGATAGGTCTCCTGCAGGGAGAAGAGGCTGTAGCGATCCATGCCCGTGACTCTCCCGACGCCATCGTCGCCGTTCAGCAGGGGATATTCGCCATTGACATCCTGGAAAATGTGCGGCAGCAACAGAGAACGATAGAGCGCTGTATAAAACATCGTCGCATGGTCTGCCGATCCGCCGGCAATGCTGATTTTTCCCAGCTCTTTTGTCCACATGGCGCGCGCATTCTGGCGGATGAGGGCGAAGGAGAAAGAGGGCTGCTCGGTCTGCAGATTGAGCCGCGCGTTGTCGATGCTGACATATGAGACGCCGATCTTGACCTGAATCGAGTTGCCGTCCAGGGTACGAAACGAGAGCACTGCCCCTATTTCGCTGCCCTCGACTGCGCTGATCGTATCCGGCAGCAGCTCGTCGCCCTGGTAAAGCCCTCCGCCCATGGCAGTGCGGTCAAACTGGGCGACAAAATAGAGCTTCCGGTGCTGGCCGAGCGCATTCTGCTCCACATAGCCGACGACCTCGTTCGGCGCCGTGATGCGCACCAGGCCGTCGCATTTCTGATCGAGACCGCAGGATAGACCGAGGACAATATGCGCCCAGCCGTTTTGATAGCGAAAGCGACAGAGGCCGCTTCTCGGCGTGGCGGTGAAATCGGCAAAGATGCGATCGCGATCCAACCTGACTTTATAATAGCCGGGCGATGCCGATTCCAGGGAGTAGCGGTCTTTTCTCTCCTCCGCACGCCAGCGCCGCTGGCCAAAAACCGGCATGATGAAAATCGATGCTGTCGGAGAGCCGATGTCCGGTGGTGCAGTGGGCGAAAAGCCATAGAGGTAATCCCGTCCCTCTTTGTATCGCTTTGACTCAGCGCCGAGCGTGCTGCCACCCTCTGGCGCAAACTGCGGCGTCATTGTCACCATGCCCCACGGCGTCGCTGCGCCCGGCGTCGCGCCGCTGTTTTTTGCGCTGCCGATGAAAAGATCGACGTGGTCGAGCGGATCGCGGGGCGCAAAGGTCGCTTTTTCAGAACAGCAGAGGCATAGCAGGATCATGCAAGGAGCGATCAGCTGTTTCATGTGCATGGATGATTCCTCATTTTTCGTCGTCAATGTAGAAAAAAAAATGATGGAAAGCAATCTCCTGTGCGAAACATCGCAGCGCTGTGGCAAAGATATTCAGCAGATTCAAAAAATGAAGGTATTGGAGGTTTTTTATGATAAAAATTGTTATAATAGGACAGTTTTGTTCACACAATAAGAGAAAAAATTATGGTCACTCGCTCTCAACATACTCGTCTCGGAATTTTTGTCACGCTGGCGCTGGCCGCACTGCTGCTGTCGATCATTGTCATCGTCGCGCCCAAAATTCTGCAGGATCGCGACATCTATTACATCGCCTTTGAAGATGTCTCTGTCACGGGATTACAAGAGGGCAGCGCGGTCAAATATCAGGGCTTGCAGGTGGGTTATATCAGCGATATCAGAATCGACCCGCTCAATATACGCCGCGTCATCCTCAAAGTCAGTCTTGATCAGGGCGTGCCGATCAAGGTTGATACGCGCGCCGAGATCAATTTTCTCGGCATCACCGGTTTGAAACTGATCGAACTGCGCAGCGGCAGCCAACTGGCTGAATCATTGCCGCCCGGCGCGTTCATCCCGGCCGGACGATCCCTCACCGATGAAATCACGGGCAAAGCAGAGGTGCTCGCCGAAAAAGCCGAGCTCATACTCAATAATCTCATTCGCGCCAGCAGCGATGAAAATGCGGATCGGGTGTTGGCGCTGATCGATACGGTCGCGCATTCGATGCAGATCCTCAATCAGTTCATCAAAGCCAATCGCGATCCCTTTCACGCGACCCTGCAGGATGCGGGACTTTTTATCGTTGAGCTGGATTCGCTGACGTTCTATGCCACCAGCCTGCTGAAGAGCTGGGACGCCTTTGCCAAATCAGATACGCTGGCGCAAATTGTCGGCAATTTCGCCGCGGTGACCGAAGAGCTCAAGGAAGCCGAGGTTGTGCAATTGTTCGGCGAAATTAACACGACGCTCGAACAGACAAACAATATTCTCAAGGATGTCGAGATCAGTTTTGCCAGAAGTCGAACCGATCTTGTCTATACGATCGAGCGACTGAAAGAAACTGCCGATTATCTGCACCAGTTTTCCCGGCTCGTCAGTGAAGATCCGTCCATCATTGTCCGCGGCGCTGAGCCCAAGAATGCACCCGATTTTGACCTGGAGAGATGAGATGAAATACAGATTCCTCTACCTTTTTTTGCTTCTCTCACTTGTACAATTCGCCTGTGGCAAGAAAATCAACACGCGGCGTTACTATGTCCTGGAATGCACCAAGTCGCAGCAGGCGCGACCGGACACCTCTCTTTTCAATGTCAAAGTGGATGTGCGCGATTTCCGCGTCGCCCGTGCCTTTGACCAGACGCGCATGGCGCTGCGCACCAACACCAATGAACTCGATTACTATTTTTATCACCACTGGGCGGTCAAGCCATCGCTGGCCGTCGCTGATTTTGTCTACGATGTCATTGAAGCGAGAAATATGTTCAGCGGCGCCATGCGCGGCATTTCGTATGCTCCTGATTATATCATCGAGGGTGATATAAAGAGTTTGGAACGACTGCAGGAAGATAAAATGGCATTCACCCACGTGCACATGGCGGTCGAGCTCATCGACGCCCGTACGGAAATGACCGTCGTGCAGTATGAAGAGGACCAGCGGCTGGCGCTGGAACCGGCGAAGAGCATGAACACCTATGCCGACGTCACGAGTCAAATACTGATGCATTTCACGAACAAATTTCTCGATCAGGTGCACGCCCATCTGGAAGCACAGCCGGCAGGAGGGCGGCGATGAGGATCGCTATGTCTGAAAACGGCCTGGCTCTTGCGGGGGATCTTGATCTGGGTGCGGCCGGCGAACAGTACGAGACGTTGCGGAAGTGGCTGGAAAAGAAGAGGGGTCAGGATATCTATCTCGATCTGTCCGGCGTGCATTCCATCGACAGCGCCGGCGTGGCTCTTGTGGATGATCTGCAGAGTCAGGCGCAGAAAGCCGGAGCAGTGCTGCATCTGGTCGATGTGCCGGAAGATATCCGGCAGATGCTCGCGACATTTTCATCTCGACGTCTCGTTGCGCCGGAACAGCAGGAGCCGCTGCCATTTTTTGAGCGAGTTGGAATGTGGGCGTTGAAAGTATGGTCGACGGTCCTCAATGTCCTCTATCTTGTCTCCGACGCCTTTTATTTTGCCATCATCCAGCTGTTTTCCCGCAAAGGCATCCGCAAGGGCGAATTCACCAATCAATGCATGCTGATCGGCATGAACGCTTTTCCGATCGTCGCGCTCATTTCATTCTTGATTGGTTTCATCCTGGCGCTGCAGTCGGCAGCGCAGTTGCGCCAGTTTGGCGCCAGCATTTATGTGGCAGATCTGGTGTCCATCTCCATGACCCGCGAGATGGGCCCGATCATGACGGCCATCCTCTTCGCCGGCCGCAGCGGCTCTTCCATCGCCGCCGAGATTGCCACCATGGTGGTGACCGAAGAGACCGACGCCCTCAAGTCCATGGGCTTGAATCCGGTGCGCTATAA
>RQOI01000229.1 GCA_003854995.1 Candidatus Zhuqueibacterota bacterium | reverse complement strand
TGCGGCAATTCCGGTCGGACGATGTTGAAGCGCGGCGATTATCCTCTGTGGGTGGAGCCAGAGTTCAAGGCCGCGATCGACATGGCGCCGGATGTCGTCATCATTTTGCTTGGCACGAATGACAGCAAACCCTATAACTGGATATACAAAGACGAATTCATCCCCGATTATATCGCGATGATCGATACGTTTCGCACGGTCAATGCCGATGTGCAAATCTATGCCTGCCTGCCGCCGCCGGCATTTGCGGTACAGTGGGATATTCGCGATTCGGTCATCACGGCAGACATCATTCCCATGATCCTCCAGATCGCCGATTCGATGCAGGTCGAGACGATCGATTTCTACCAGCCACTGGTGGACAGCAACGCCCTGTTCCCGGACAATATCCACCCAAATGCTGAGGGCGCCTGGGAGATGGCCAAAATTGTCTACAACACCATGACCGGGAAGAGCATTGCGGAAATGCAGGATGTCGATGTGGCGCGCGGGAAAAAGGTCGTCGATCTCGTTGCCACTGTCTCTTTCCCGCCAGAGTATTTGGTGGATGGCGATGCTTCTACCGCATGGAAAACAGCCATTGGCGGCTCGGCAGTGGTAGACCTTGGAATTGTCGAATCCGTTGATTTATTTGTCGTTGATTTCGGCGCTAAAACTGACACGATTCTGTATCCCTATGTCATCCAGGTGTCAAAAGATTCCCTGACATGGTCGCAAGTTGTGGATCGGAGCGATTTATGGGGCAAGCCATTTTCCCGTCTCCTCGTCGACGCCATTGATCCTGTGGATGCTCGCTATATAAAATTAGCAGCGACCGCATCCGGCGCTACGGTCGCGATAGGGCTGGATATCTCTGATTTTCGCGTCTTGCGCGCAGCTCCCGTGCACGCGCCCGTGCTTTATATCGATGATGTTGACCTCGGCAGCACCTTCACGCGCTATAAATATTATGTGCAGCCGACGAGTGAAAAAGGATATCTCAAGGTCGTTCGTTCGGCCGACGCGGGTGAGCCTTTCACCGATGTCAAGGGGTACAGAATTTCTACCGCGCAAAACAGCAGCGGCAGCGTTCGTCCCGATCGGGTGCAGCGATATTATACCAAGGCATATCACGATGGCATCGAAGTCCTGTCCGCGGATACGCTGAGGGTGGACTGGTCGATTTCAGCCGTCGAATCCAAAGGTGAGGCAGCTCTGCCTGACTATCGTCTCGAGAATTATCCGAATCCATTCAATGCAGCGACGATCATTCGCTT
>RQOI01000228.1 GCA_003854995.1 Candidatus Zhuqueibacterota bacterium | reverse complement strand
CTCGGTTTGCGGAATTCCTGTCGAATTGACGGCGCTGTCATCACACGCCAGAGGATCCTTGCATGCAGTTTTTAGCTATATTCATCATCTTCACCCTCTTTCTGCTGGGCTTTATCCTGTCGCTCAAATTCAGCCGATACAAACAGCGCGCCGAACAGAGCAGCTGTTGCGGCGGGGGCCATTGCGCAACAGGAGCGGATGGCACACTGCATCGGTCGCACGCAGCGTCGCAGGATAACGTCTGCTGCAGGAAAAAGTGAGCGGGCGATGCGCCGAGGTTTTCGGCCGATCTGTTCACAGCCTGACAGCGCTAGTAGACTTGCGGCACAAATGTCTGCGTGTCGATCGGCGGCCTGACATAGCCCGATCCTTCTTCAGCCTGCCGCGGCGGCAATTTTATTTTTTCCCTTTTGATTTCTTTGTAAGGTATCTGGCTCAGTAGATGGTGAATGCAATTGAGTCGCGCTCGCTTTTTATCATCGGCGTTCACAACCCACCACGGCGCCTCCTTGATATCCGTGTATTTGAACATATCATCCTTGGCTTTTGAATACGCCATCCACTGCGTCCGCGCTTCTAGGTCCATGGGACTCAACTTCCAGGTTTTTGTCGGATCTTTCAAACGCGCCTGGAATCTCTTTTCCTGTTCCTCATCGCTGATGGAAAACCAGTACTTGATGAGAATGATGCCGGAACGAATCAGCATGCGTTCAAATTCCGGACAGGAGCGCATGAACTCCCAGTACTCTTCGTCGGTGCAAAAGCCCATGACCCTTTCGACGCCGGCGCGATTATACCAGCTGCGATCAAACAGCACGACCTCCCCGGCTGCCGGCAAGTGCGGCACGTAGCGTTGAAAATACCACTGCGTTTTTTCCCGCTCGGTCGGCACGCCAAGGGCGACGGTTCGGACGAAGCGGGGATTGAGTCTTTCCGTGATGCGCTTGATGACGCTGCCCTTGCCCGCTGCATCGCGTCCCTCAAAGATCACCACAACTTTTTTTCCTTCCGCTTTGACCCAGTCCTGCAGCTTGACCAACTTGATTTGCAGTTTGGCCAATTCGGATTCGTAAAACGCGATGTCCAGTTTATTCTGCTTTGTTTTCTTTGGCATCTATTTCCCTCTTGACTGAGATGACTGCTGGAAGGAAATATACGCTTTTTAAATCTTAAAAACGAGTCATGAAATTCACGGCTCAATTCATCGGGGCATTTGGCATGCCCGCTTTCGCGTTCTTTTTTGCCTGGGAGGACTCTACTTCGTAGCCCGCCGCAACGATGGCAGTAGAAATTTGCGCCAGTGAGGCAGCGTCTGTATAGTGCACATCCACTCTTTTTGTCTTGAGATCAACCCTGACGTTCTCGACGCCGGCAACTCCCTCGACAGCCTTTTGCACGTGCGTCACGCAGTTATGACAGGTCATGTTTGGCACGATCAAGGTTGAGTGCGTCTCTGACTCTGATAAAGCTTTATTCGTTTTTGTTTTTTCCAGATAGTGCCTCACCGCAGTGAAAATCAGCAATGTCAGCAACAGGATGGCCGACGTCCATTCCAGCCAGACCGGCAGCAGTTGATGCTGATGATGGTGCTGCATGGAAAAGCCGAATCCTGAATGCGCCCAGAGGACGTCCAGTAAGAGCCCCAGTCCGATGCTGCTCAGAATGAGGGTCACGAGGTAGATGATGGTCGTTCGTTTGCCGAGAAATTTGGATATGACGGTGATCGTCACCGAGTTCGTCGCCGGTCCGGCCAGCAGAAATACGAACGCTGCCCCGGGATTCAAACCTTTCATCATCAAAGCCGCGGCAATGGGTATGGAGCCTGTGGCGCACACATAGATCGGTACGCTGATCAGCACCATGATGGCGATCGTCAACAGTCCAGGCTGCAACGTGCCGCCAAAAAAATCGTCCGGCAGGATAAAGGTTATGAGGCCGCCGATGAGAATGCCGATCACCAGCCATTTGCCGATATCTGATAAAAGCTCGATGAAGGCGTAATGCAGCACGCGTTTCGATCGGCTCACAATATCGGTCTTTGATTGCATGGTGCTGTCTTGATCTTCTTCGCGGCGCTCATCATCGCGAGATCGGTCCAGCGCATTCGCTGTGATGCCGGAAAAAATCGCTGCTACAAAGCTTGCGAACACGCGATAGATGGCAAATGGCCATCCCAGCAGCGAATAAGTGGCCGCGATGGAATCTACGCCGGACGTCGGAGTGGCGATGAGAAAGGACAACACGGCGCCGCGACTCGCTCCGGCTTTGCGCAATGCCATGGTCGGCGGGATGACACCGCACGAGCAGAGGGGCAGCGGAATGCCGAATAGTGCGGCCTTTAATACCGAGCCAAAACTGCTTTTGCCGAGATGGCGAGCGACCTGGTCAGGCGAGATAAACTCACGCAAGATGCCGGCGAAGAGAAAGCCGAGCACCAGATAGGGGCTCATATCCATGAGCAATTCGAATGAATTTATGAGAATCCCCCGAATGTAATCCAGTATAACTTGCATTTTTACAGCCCTACTTTATGAATGATATTTTGAATGACCTCTGCTGATTTTCTGAATGCCGCCAGCTCATCCGATGACAACCGCAAAAGCACCCGTTCGCCGACACCGTTTCTATTGATCTTTGCTGGCACACTCAAGCAGACATCGCTGACGCCAAGGTAATGATCCAGGTAACTCGAAACGCTGTACAGCGAGTTTTGATCTCGCGCAATGCTCTCGACAACACTCAAGGTCGCCAGGCCAATGGCATGTGAGGTCGCTCCTTTCTTTTCGATGAGATGATAGGCGGCCGTTCGCACTTGCTCGAATATCTTGTCGCGAATCGGCATTTGCATGTTGATGTTCTGGCTCTGACAATAGTCTTCCAGCTGTACGCCGCTGATATGCACGAGACTCCACACCGGCACTTCACTGTCACCGTGCTCGCCGATGATGTGGGCATGCACATTCCGCGGATCAACATGGATATGCTGGCTGAGCAAATAGCGAAAGCGCGAGCTGTCGAGTGTTGTGCCGCTGCCGAGAACTCTGTTTTGCGGCAAGCCTGATAATTTGTAGACAGCATAGGTCAGCACGTCCACCGGATTGGAGAGCACGATCAGAATCGCATCTTGCGCATATCGACAGATATCCGGTACGATTTCGTTCATCACATCGACATTGCGCTTGGTCAGATCGAGGCGCGTCTCGCCCGGCTTTTGTGCGGCGCCGGCCGCGATGACGATAATGTCAGCATCTTTGCAATCCGAATATTCTCCGGCATGCACGTTGGTTGGGCTCACATAAGGCAAGCCATGGCTCATATCCTCTGCCTGACCGGAGGCGAGATCCGGATTTTTATCAATCAAGACGATCTCTGCAGCCAGTCCTCTAATCATCAGTGCGTATGAAAAAGTTGCGCCGACCTGGCCTGCACCGATCACGCAGACTTTAAGGCCGCTCTTTAACATTGTCGGCATTGGCTCCTTTCATGTCAAGTGGAATAGTTCAACATTCCACCTACCATCAATATTCCGG
>RQOI01000227.1 GCA_003854995.1 Candidatus Zhuqueibacterota bacterium | reverse complement strand
TCTCGCCGCTCAGGGATCTGCCGACCGGGGAAGGGTCAGGCAAAGATCTTGCGCAGGATCAACGCCGTCGCCCCGAGAGAGACAGAATAGATGCCAGATCGGGAAAAAAGAATCTTCGGCGCTGCCACGCCGGTGGGGAAAATCTGCTGCAGCCGCGTTCCGACCTGCTGAACAAAGGCATCAAAAAGCAAATCTTTGGCATCCGTGATGTCGCCGCCAATGACAAAGACATTGGGATTCAAGAGCTGCACCAGCCTGATGATTTCCTCGACCATGAAATCCTGATATTGCCCCATGATGCTGCGAGACATCTCGCACCCCTGTCGGGCGCAAGCGATGACATCGTCGATCTCGATCTTGCCCTTCTGCGTCAGCAGACGGACGAGCGGAAAAGCGTCGCCTTTATTGAGCACGGCTTGTTCATAGAGTGCGGAGAGCGTGGGCAGGGAGGCAAAAATTTCGCCGGCCGTCCCATCGGCTCCCTCGTACAGGACGTGATTCAGAATGAGTCCGGCGCCAAAAAAACCGATCTTTTC
This sequence comes from Candidatus Zhuqueibacterota bacterium, assembly GCA_003854995.1. Lineage (GTDB taxonomy): Bacteria > Zhuqueibacterota > Zhuqueibacteria > Residuimicrobiales > Krinioviventaceae > Kriniovivens. The sequence goes on along the minus strand of RQOI01000227.1, from coordinate 2,151 downwards.
ATTAAGAGTCAAAAAGATGACATTCGGCTCGACAGGAGCGGTTTCACCCACCTGCCACTTGATGCCCAGCGCGCCGGCATTGGCATCATTCACGACCTCGACCGGCAGACCGAGGAGGCCGCGCAATTTCGCCTCGATGCCATAGTTTTGCAGTTCGAGTTTGCGCGAAAAATGGACAATGCCGCGTTCGCGATCGACAAGACCTGTGAGGCCGACGCCGACGCCGATGATGTTCTTTTTGGCCAGTTGGAGGTCGTCGGTCAACTGATGAAAATAGGAATCGACCGCAGCGATCAGCTTTTCCGGCCCCACGTTGTCGAAACCAGCCTTGTGGTCCTGGTGGATGATGTTGCAGCTGAAATCGATGACGGTCGCGCGCATCTCGTTCGGGATGATCTCGAGGCCGATGATATATCCGGTCTCGGGCACCAGACGCCACAGCGTCGGTGGTTTTCCGGCTGACCGCAGTTCACCGTTGATTCGGCTCACCTCGATCAGCTTCTTTTCCTTCAGGGCGCGAAGAATGTAGACAAGTGTGGAGGGCTGCAAATTGCTGAGTCGCGCCAAATCCGCCGCGGAAATCTCTTTATGGATTCTTATGGCGTTGAGGATCTGCCGGTGACTCGGTATTTGTAGCCTGAAAGGTTCGGGTAACATGGCCTTTGCATCTATTCAATAGGACGTGCGCCAGAGACAATTTCACTCGGGATCAAGTGAGAGACATGGCCAGAGACGCGGCTCCGACAATGCCGGCGAGTTCGCCCAGTTCTGCCTGGACGATCTCCACCGTCTGGCCACTGTTCAGAGCAACTTTATTCAATATGTTTTGGGCGCTCTTGATGATAAAGTCACCCGCCGCCGCCACTCCGCCGCCCAGGACGATTCGCTGGATATCCAACAGATTGACAACAGAGCCGAGACCATAGCCCAGGCTCTCTCCGGCGTCATGAAATACCAGCTGCGCCAGTGCATCCCCGGCACACGCCTGTCGATGAATATCTTTTGGCGTCAGGCTGCCGAGATCACAGCTGGCCAGGCCGGAATCGGGAAACTGCGGCAAAAGCTCCCGCACGCGACGCAGAATGCCGTTGGTGCCGACATAGGCTTCGACGCAGCCGGCACGCCCGCAGGCACAGCGAGGACCATTTTTGTCGATGGTGATATGGCCGAACTCGCCGGCCGCGCCGTGTGCGCCGCGATAGATCTGGCCTCCGAGGACGAGTCCGGCGCCAACGCCGGTTCCCAACGTCACCATCATCATATGCGGGAAACCGCGTCCGGCGCCAAAGGTGTACTCTCCCAAAGCGGCGACGTTCGCATCATTGTCCATGGCGACCGGCAGCTTGAGGATGCCGGTGAGTTTTGCCGTGAGCGGCACATCCATCCAGCCGGGGAAATTCGTCGCCTGGTGCAGCAGGCCGTTCTTGCCATCAACGAGGCCGGCGACCCCGATGCCGGCGGCAACGATCGAACGATCATTGCCGACGATTTCGCGGCATTTATTCGCTGTATCAGCAATGCGCGTCAGGACAACCGCCGCACCCTGCTCCACGGTCGAGGGAATTTTCTGCTCGACGAGCACCTGGCCTTCGGAGGTCACCACGCCCACATTCACCGTTGTTCCGCCGATATCTATGCCGAAAAACAGATCATTCATCGATTCATCCTCAATCAGCAGGAGACTCCATCGCTCTGCGCAGCGCCATGGTCTGTTCGATGAACTCGGACACGGTCATTTTTTTGATGAAACAAAATCCGTGGCAGGCGCGCAACCTCGGGTGTCTGTTCTCATTGAAATAGTCATCGCCCAGACACGTTTTTAACATCTGGAACTGCTCGGCCTGGATTTTCTGCGCCAGGCGGGAGAAAGGCCCATCCAATTCATAGCTGGGGAACGATGCATCTCGTTGCGAACCAAAAGAATTGAGAAAAGTGTTTTCCAAAATCGCCATTGAATTGAGAGAGACCGGCACATAGACATTCGCTTCCGCAGGATGAAAACGATACCAGACATTGCGATATCCCCATATCTCCGGTTCTTTTCGCCCCTTGCGCTTCACAAAAGCCTTCACGGCCTCGGCGATGGCCTGCATCACCTTATAGTGCGTATCCGGGCCACTGCCCTCCGGATCAAAGGCCAGTGAGACGACC